>JAENXO010000190.1 GCA_016649455.1 Gemmatimonadota bacterium
CGACAGGTTCGAACGGCTCACCTCCACGATGGTGACGGAGGGAGACGCCGGCTTCACGGCCATGGCACGAACCGTCGGTCTGCCGACGGCTCTCACGGTGCAGCTGCTCCTGGACGGCAAGCTCACGCTTACGGGGAGTCTGATTCCGACCCACCCGGCAGTCTACGCTCCGGTACTCCGAGCCCTGGAGGACGAAGGGCTGGTGTTCACGGAGACCCGCGAGCCGATGTCCGCCGCACCGAGTCCGGATGTCGCAGCGGGAGCGGTCCGGTGAGCGAGCTGGCGCAGTTCGGAATCGTGGGGACCAGTCGGAAGGAGGGGGAGCATCGGATCCCGATCCATCCGGCGCACTTCGATCGAATTCCGGGTGGCGTGGCGAGGCGGCTCGTGTTCGAGCGCGACTACGGTGCGCGATTTGGAATCCCTGATTCCGAATTGCGACGACGGTTCGGCGGAGTCGCCGAGAGAGATGTGCTTCTCGGCGAGTGTGACGGAGTTCTGCTGGTGAAGCCCGTTGTGGAGGACCTGAACGAATTGCGCAAGGGCGGAATCCTCTGGGGCTGGCCGCACTGCGTGCAGCAGCAAGAGATGACGGACGCTGCCGTGAGCCGCCGGCAGACGTTGCTCGCGTTTGAAGCGATGTACCTGTGGTCCGATGGCTCGCGAGGCATGCACCTGCTGTACCGGAACAACGAACTCGCCGGCTACTGCGCTGTCCTGCACGCATTGTCGTTACAGGGCGAGACCGGGCACTTCGGGCGATCGCTGCGGGCGACCGTAATCAGCTTCGGCTCCGTGAGCCGGGGTGCCATCCGCGCCCTGCAGGGTCTCGGCTTGCACAACTTCGAAGTCTACACGCTGCGTCCGCCATGGACGGTCGGTGACCGTACCGAAGGCGGACTGTTCGGCCGCATGGTCCGCGATTCCGAAGCAGGCGTGCAAGTCGTCGAACCGGACGGAACTCGTCGTGAGCTTGTCGAAGCGCTCGCTGACGCAGACGTGATCGTGAACGGGATCCTGCAGGACACGGACGATCCGATCATGTACATGCAGCCGGGAGACGAAGCGCGTCTGCGCGCCGGCTCACTGATCGTGGACGTCAGCTGCGACATCGGGATGGGATTCCCATTCGCCCGCCCGACCTCGTTCGCGGAACCGACCTTCCAGATCGGCCCCGCAGTGTATTACGGTGTGGATCATACCCCGAGCTGGCTGTGGCGCAGTGCGAGCTGGGAGGTCTCCGAGGTAGTCGTGGCATACCTCGGCCGGGTCCTGCACGGCCCCGATTCGTGGGCGGAGGACGCGACGCTGCGTCGGGCGATCGAGATCCAGGACGGCGAGATCCTGAATCCGAAAATCATAAGCTTCAGGTCAAGAAGAGACCGCGGATGAGAGACCGGCACCGCTACCTCTTCCGGCATTTCTTCCGGGGCCGACTCCGCCGATCGTCATGCTTCTACCGGGATCAACCCGCGTCGAGGTAGCGGTCCGGAATCGGCTGGTCCGGCGTCTCCGCCTGCCAGTAGATCTGGACGACCCACCAGCGCTCGCCGTCGAACAGGAGCTGAAAGCTGTTGATGCCCCGCACGAAGTGGGCTCCGGCCTCCATCTCTTCGACGGTGTGGAACGACTCGTAGGTGCTGAACACGTGGGCGATATTGCCGAACCGTTCCTCGACCCTGAACGCCTCCTGCTCGAAGAAGCCGTTCTCCTCCAGCTGCCCTCCCGCGCTGGAGATGTACTCTTCGAGGCTCCACACCAGATAGCGGGTCGAGCCGTCCTGTGCTTTCCCCGACGGAATGAGACGAGCCTCCGGCAGGAACAGCGAGCGCATGCGATCCCAGTCACGTGTCTCACCGGCCGGCCCCGAAATCACGTCGTACACGGCATTCAGGATCGCATCCACCGATTCCACGTCCTCCGGGCGTGCCGCGGGAACGTCGGCGTCCGCGGTCGAACGCGCCTGGTTCTGGGCGACCGCCGGCTGCGCCAGTGCGAGAACGGCAGCGAACAGGCCGAGCACTTTCGTGGGCATGTGGATTCCGGATTTCTGCGTCGACCTCATCAGTGCCTCCTCGGGGGTGTCGTGCGTCGGGCAGGGTGCCCGACGGGAGCTTTACCTCACAATAACCCCCCAGGGGCTTCCCGCGTTGCGTGGAACACCGGCCGGTCGAATCCGGTACCCCGCGGCATGACCGTTCACAGGGGCCACCCGATCCGCGGCCGGCTCAACGCCTGGTTCCTGGCGTTTGCCGAAGACGCGATGCACCAGGAGTACGGCGACCGGAAGGTCAGCATGTTCGGACCGGTTCCCGACACGGTGGTCGAGCTCGGTCCCGGCTCCGGGGCCAACTTTCGATACTACCCGCGCGGAACCCGCGTCATCGCAGTCGAACCAAACCCGATGATGCACGGGAGGATGAACGCCCAGGCCAGACGGCACGGCATCCGGATCGATCTGCGCCATGCGGGGGCCGAAGGGATGGAGGTCGAGACCGCGAGCGCGGATCTCGTCGTTTCGACACTCGTCCTGTGCAGCGTAAGGGAGCCCCAGCGGGTGGTGGCGGAGGTAAGACGCGTGCTCAAGCCGGGCGGCCGGTTCGTGTTTCTGGAGCACGTGGCGGCCCCGGCTGGAACCCGGCTGCGCAGAGTCCAGGACAGGATTCACCGACCGTGGCACTGGCTGGGTGAAGGATGCAATCTCACCCGGGACACGGCCGCGACGCTGGAGAACGCGGGGTTCTCTTCGCTCGAGCTGGAGCGGTTCGACTCCGGCATGACCTGGGCCCCATACTCTCCGCACATCGCGGGCGTGGCCGTCCGCTAGCGCCAGCACTCGCTTCCTCCCGCGGTCCTCCGATATCATCTCCACATGCATACTGCTCGAAGGACACACGGCTTCACGGAATCGGTGATTCGCGAGATGACTCGCGTCGCCGACGAATGCGGCGCGATTAATCTGGCGCAGGGTTTTCCCGATTTTCCCGCGCCGGACGTCCTCAAGGAAGCTGCTGTCAGGGCGATCAGGGACGACGTGAACCAGTACGCCGTCACCTGGGGGGCGCCGCGTCTCCGCGCGGCGGTCGCTGCGAGCTATGACCGCTGGTACGACATCGAAGTGGATCCCGACCGCCAGGTCACGGTGACCTGCGGGGCGACCGAGGCGATGGCGGCAGTCCTGCTCGCGCTCGTGGATCCGGGCGACGAGGTGATCGTGCTCGAGCCGTTCTATGAGAACTACGGCCCTGACGCAGTGCTGTGCGCCGCGAAACCTGTCTTCGTGCGGGTCGAGCCCGGGGACGGACTCGACCTCGACCGGCTCGGCGCCGCTTTCAGTCCGGCCACCCGGGCCATCGTCCTGAATACCCCCAACAATCCGACCGGCCACGTGCTGACGCGTGAGGAACTCGAGGTGATCGCCGAGCTGTGTAACCGGCACGACGCCTGGGCGATCACCGACGAGATCTACGAGCACATTCTGTACGACGGCGTCCACTTGCCCATGGCGTGCCTGCCGGGAATGTCCGACCGGACCGTAACGGTGAGCGGCGCGTCGAAGACGTTCAGCGTAACGGGCTGGCGGGTCGGCACGATTGTCGCGCCGGCCGAGGCGACCGGCGCGATACGCAAGGTGCACGATTTTCTGACCGTGGGCGCCCCCGCACCGCTGCAGGAGGCGGTGGCCACGGCCCTGGAGACGCTGGGGGACGACTACTACCGTGACCTCGCCGGCTCCTACCGGCGTCGCCGCGACCTGATGGTCGAGGCTCTTCGAGCGGCCGGATTCCGGTGCACTCCTCCCGCGGGTGCCTATTACATCCTGGCCGACTTCTCGGACATTTCGGAAGACGGGGACACCCGGTTTGCCACGGCCCTGGCCCGGAACGCTGGGGTGGCCTCCGTACCGGGATCGAGTTTCTTCGCGAATCCCGCCGACGGAAGGTCGCTGGTGCGGTTCGCGTTCTGTAAGTCGGAGTCGCTGCTGCAGCAGGCGGGGTCGAGACTGCTCTCGGCCAGGACCTGATCCACAGCGGGATTCCGCGCTTGACCCCAATATCTTGTGGGGTTATCATCCCTCGGGTACAAGATGTAGCGGTTGGCGTGGAAAACCCGGACCGTTTTCGGGAAATCCGGTGGAGAAGCGGCCGTTCGCCGTGGAAAACCGATCCTCCAGGCCCAGGATCCGGGTTGAGAGTCCGTTGAGCGGCCCCTTCATCATGGTGGCGTGTAGCGCAGACGGCCGGACGAGGCCGCGAGATCGCGCACCTTCCGAAGCGTCGAGAACGGTGAGGTAGTGATGAGCGAATCGATCGGAAGTGCGAATGCTCTTCACGTCGTTGCCGCCGGCAGTTCACGACCGAGTCGCAAGCCGGCGATCACGGCACGCTGGGTGAGAGACGCGACGGTAGCGAACCGGATCGCGTTCGAGCAGGAGATGAAGCGCGAGAGGCGGATGGGTCTCGACTCCCGGCTCAAGCGGTTTGTAAAACAAGTTAGCGCCCGTCAGGCGTGAGCGGAGAGCACTAGCGAAGCGACCGCGAACGAAATGACGCCAGAGGCCGGGATTGCGCACAGCGCAGGCCGGCCAGCGGGCGCGAGGCCCCGGAGAAATCCGGGGCCTTTTCTGTTCGGGGCCACCCCGGGTTAGAATCACACCGCGCCTGCGGTCGAACCGCCGCCTCGTCGTCCGATACCGGGAGAGCCGACCTGATGTCTGAAAGCCTGAACCGAGAAGCGCGCCGGCCTGCGGTGGTCGTGGATGTCGGCGGCGTCGGGATCGGTGGCGACCATCCCGTGGTCGTGCAGTCCATGACCAACACCGACACGGCCGACGTCGAGGCGACCGTGTCGCAGGTTACGCAGCTCGCCGAGGCCGGCAGCGAGCTGGTCCGTCTGACGGTCAACACTTCGGCGGCGGCTCGCGCCGTTCCGGAGATCTCCGACCGCCTGCGAGCCTCGGGGGTGACAGTTCCACTGATCGGGGACTTCCACTTCAACGGACACATTCTCCTGCCGGGGAATCCCTCGTGCGCGGCAGCGCTGGACAAGTACCGGATCAACCCGGGGAACGTGGGCGGTCGGACGTGGGACGCGAACTTCGCTCGCATCGTCGAATGCGCGGCCGAACACGACAAGCCGGTCCGAATCGGCGTGAACTGGGGATCGCTGGACCAGGCGCTGCTGACCACGATGATGGACGAGAACGCGGCGCTCGAGCGGCCCCGTGAGGCGCACGACGTGATGATCGACGCGATGATCGAGAGCGCGATGCGTTCGGCCCGGGTGGCCGAGGAGATCGGTCTGCCACACGATCGGATTCTCCTGAGCGCCAAGGTCTCAGGCGTGCAGGATCTGCTGACCGTGTATCGTCGGCTGGCGCCGCTCTCCGACTACCCGCTCCACCTGGGTCTCACGGAGGCCGGGATGGGCAGGAAAGGGATCGTATCCAGCACCGCGGGGCTGGCGATTCTCCTCGCCGAGGGTATCGGGGACACGATCCGCGTCTCTCTCACGCCGACTCCCGGCGGAGATCGAAGTGAGGAGGTTCGGGTCGCACGGCAGATCCTCCAGTCGCTCGGGCTGCGGATGTTCGAGCCGCAGGTCACGGCCTGCCCGGGCTGTGGCCGCACGACGAGCACGTTCTTCCAGAAAATGGCACAGGAGATCGAAGAATACCTGCGTACCCGAATGCCCCTGTGGAGCGGACTCTACC
>JAENXO010000008.1 GCA_016649455.1 Gemmatimonadota bacterium
ACAGCTGATCGGGAAGAACACGGGAGCCACGATCGCGGGAGCCGTCGTCGGAGCCGCCGCCGGCACGGGCCTGCAGATGGCGACCGAGGATGTGGACGCGATCATCCGCGAAGGAACGCAGATGACCGTGGAGACGGACGCCGCGGTCACGGTTCGGAAGAAGATCGGCTGACTGAACGGGCCGGGTCCCGACGGACCCGGCCCGCCATCAGAGTAGTCCTGCAGGGGAGAGTATCAGTAACCGAGCGCCGATCCGTCCCGCCTCCGGTCGGCGGCCCCGTACCTCGTGCCGTCCGGCGCGATCCAGATCGATTCCACATCCCCCGAGATGCCGTCCCGCTCGCTCAACTCGTGCCCCATCTCGCGGAGCGTCCCCACCGTACCTGGATCGAGGCCTCCCACCTCGTATCGAATCACGTCCGGCAGGTTCTGGTGGTGGAACCGGGGAGCGTCGACCGAGGTGCAGACCGGGAGCCCGAAGTCGATGTGGTTCGAGACGATCTGGAAGATCGACGTGATGATCGTGGAACCACCCGGGGTCCCGGTGATCAATTCGGTCCGCCCGGCAGGGTTGATGACCACGGTCGGCGTCATCGCCGACAGCATCCGCTTCCCGGGGGAAATCGCGTTCGCCTCGCCCTGCACCAGACCGTAAGCGTTCGGGACTCCGGGCTTGGACGTGAAATCGTCCATCTCGTTGTTGAGCAGGAACCCGGCGCCCCGGACCACGACGTACGACCCGAAGCCGCCGTTCAAGGTGGTGGTTACGGCGACGGCGTTGCCGGCTTCGTCGATGATCGAAAAGTGCGTCGTCTGCGTCGACTCCAGCGGCACCCGGTTGAACTCCTCGGAGCGGGATGCGTGATCCGGATCGATCGTTTCGGCCAGGCTGTCGGCATACGATTGCGACAGGAGCCGGTCGATCGGCATCTCCACGTAGTCCGGGTCCCCGAGGTAGAAATTCCGGTCCGCGTAGGCGCGTCTCATCCCCTCTACCGCCAGGTGGATCGCCTCCGGTGAGTGCCAGCCGAGGCTCCCGAGCTCCGACGACTCGACGATGTTGAGGATCTGGCCCATTGTGACGCCGCCGGACGAAGGGGGCGGCATGGAGATCACGGTCCACCCGCGGTAGTCGATCTCGATCGGCTCGCGCCACACGGCGCGGTACGCGGCCAGGTCCTGTTTCGTGATCAGCCCCCCACCACGTTTCATCTCGGCCGCGATCGAGTCGGCGACCCAGCCGTCGTAGAAGCCCTGCGCGCCCTGCGCAGAGATCGTCTCGAGCGTGCGCGCGAGGTCCGGCTGACGGAATGTCGAGCCCTTCGGCGGCGCCTTTCCGCCCGGCAGAAACACTGCCGCCGTGGCCGGCAAGCGTGACAGACTCTCGCGGCCCCAGCTCAGGTCGTCATGGTGCCGCGACTCCACCACGAAGCCGTCGCGCGCGAGACGGATGGCGGGAGCGAGCAGTCGATCCCACGGGAGGGTCCCATACCTCTCGTGCGCTGCCTCCATCCCGGCTACTGATCCGGGCACACCGGCGGCAAGATGTCCGACCCAGCTCGCGTCGGTGACGTCACCAGCATCGTCCAGGTACATGTCCTTCGAGGCTGCGCCGGGCGCCTCCTCCCGAAAGTCGAGCGCGATGCGGGTGTCGTCCGCCAGCCGGGCGACCATGAATCCGCCGCCACCGATATTGCCGGCCACCGGGTGAACGACCGCGAGCGCGAATTGCACGGCGATCGCGGCATCCACGGCGTTCCCGCCTGCCTTCAGGATCTCTAGCCCGGCCGCGGAAGCCAGCGAGTCGGTGGACACGACCATGCCCCTGCGGCCAGCGGCCGGTTCGGCCCCGGCCGTGAATCGCCAGGACTCCGGAAACTCGACCGGCGACGCAAACGGAATCTCGAGTGGATCGACGCGCGCGACCGGGTCGATCGACGGGGGTGGTGGCCCAGGCGCGGGCGACGAGCACGCGGCCCAGAGAACGGAAACCGCGAGCAACGGCAGAACGGATCGGAACGTCCATTTGACGGTATTCATGGCGGGCAATCTACCGGGTACGCACCCGGTGTGGAACGGGTAGCCTCGACTTCGTCCGGTGGCGGAGAATCGACACGGACCGTAGCGTCAGAGTTCGATTCCTTCAGCGGGAGCGCGCGCAATTGGAGCAGGAAGCCGGGGCACTCAGGCTTTCGGTCTGGATGAGCATGATCATGGCCGCACTGGGCATCGGATTCGGACTCCTCACCGAGTCCGACGCGATCATGCTCGACGGCTTCTTCTCGCTCATCGGTTTCGTGATGGCGCTGGTCACGATCCGCGTGGCAAGGCTCGTCGTGCAACCTGCCGATCAGCACTTCCACTTCGGCTACGCGCAGTTCGAGCCGTTTCTCAACGCGGCGAAGGGATTGCTGATGCTAGGTGTGGCGGGCTTCGCCTTCGCCGGCGCCGTCGATGCGGTCATCCACGGCGGTCACGATGTGAAACCGGGTCTGGCCACGCTGTATGCGATCCTGGCGCTGACGGGATGCCTCGCCGTCGGCGCAGCACAGCGCAAGGCCGCGGCGAGGACGGGATCGCCGCTGCTGGCCGTGGATTCGAAGAACTGGCTGATCGACGGGTTTCTCAGTGGGGTCGTACTCCTGGTGTTCGTTGCGGCGGTGGCCCTGGACGGCACGCGCTGGGCCTTTGTGGTTCCCTACATGGATCCTGGCCTGGTGATCCTGCTCGTGCTCGGAATCGTGTTCATTCCGCTCCGGATCGTGCGTGACAACATGCGTGAGATTCTCGCGTTCGCGCCCGACAGTGCGTTCCAGGAGGATGTGCGGGCCAGGGTAGAGGGAGCGCTGGAAGGCGTCCCGGTTGCGTCGAACCAGGTGCGGATGATGAAGATCGGGCGATTCCTCTACGTGCTGAACCAGGTCGTCGTGAGCCCTGAATTCCGGCCCGGGCGGGTGGACGACCTCGATCAGGTGCGAGCCCGGATCGCCGCGGCCATGGAGGGCTTCGAGCCGACCCCGGTAGTGGATACGCTGTTCACCGAAGACGAGAAGTGGGCGGAGTAGGGAGCCGCCGGTGAGCCTCCTGGTATCGGCTCAGTTGATCGTAACCGGCGTCTGCCTCGCGCTGGGACTGCAGCACAGCTTCGTGTGGCTTCGCCGCACCGGCAATACCGCGCACTTGCTCATCGCGATCGCCGCCCTGGCGGCCAGCGCCAACGCGCTCGTCGAGGTCGGCATGTACACCGCCTCGACAGTAGGGCAGTACGCCGCCGAGATCCGCTGGTCGGTCGCCTTCATCGCCCTGTTCCTCGGAGCGCTCACCTGGTTCGTGGTCGCGTGGACCGGGACCGCTCGACGCTGGCTGGCGGTCGTGGCGACCTGCGTGCTCGGTGTCGTCCTCGCGGTCAATTTCGTGTCGCCGTTCAGCATCGTGTACTCGGAGATCACCACTCTCCGCCCGGTCGAGCTGCCGTGGGGGGAGACCGTGATGTCCGCCGTCGGTACGGCGAACCCGTGGAAGCTGCTTGGAGACGTGCCGGGGCTGCTGCTGGTCCTGCTCGTGATCGACGCGTGCGTCCGCCTGTGGAGACGCGGGGACCGGCGCCGGGCATGGGTCGTCGGGCTGACGCTGGGTGCGGTGCTGCCTGCCCTCACGGTCCACGAACTCCTGGTAGACCTGGGGATTCTCGAATTTCCTTACGTGCTCTCCTTCGCCTTCCTCGGGGTCCTGCTGGTCCTTTCGTTCGAACTGGCGGGTGCGGTGGTTCGCGCCGGGGAGCTCGCCGACGAGGTCGTCGAGCGGGAGCACCGCTTGGCTACGCTGCTGGAAGAGGTTCGCCTCCTCGTTATCGGGCTGGACTCCAAGGGCCGGATCAACTTCGTGAATCCGTGCTTCAGCGAGGTGTCGGGCTACGACCGGGAGGTCGTGGTCGGGCGGCGCTTCGCAGACCTGGTTCCCGAGTCCGAGCGGCAGGAAGTAGAGGCCTGTGTGCGAGAGTCTCTGTCCGGAGCCGCCGAACCACTCGTCACCCGATCCCTGCTCACGGCTGGCGGAGACACCCGGGTGATCCGGTGGACCAACGTTGCGCTCGGGAAGTCCGGGGAGACCCGCCCCGGAATTCTCCGGATCGGTGCCGACGTGACCGATCAGATCGCCGCCGAAGCCGGGCGCGACGCCGCGATCCAGGAACTGGAACAATTCAAGCGGCAGTTGGAGGATGAGAACGTCTTCCTGCGGCAGGAGCTGGAGGTCAGCCACGGGTTCGACGAGATCGTCGGTGACAGCGATGCCCTGATGTACGTCCTGCACCGCATCGAACAGGTGGCCGCCACGGATACCACGGTCCTGATCGAGGGCGAGACCGGGGTGGGGAAGGAGCTCGTTGCCCGTGCCATCCACCAGCGGAGTCCGCGCGCCGGCAAGCCGTTCATCACGGTCAACTGTGGGGCGTTGCCGGCGAACCTGGTGGAAAGCGAACTGTTCGGACATGAACGCGGAGCGTTCACCGGTGCGAGCGGACTCAGGAAGGGGCGCTTCGAACTCGCCGACCGGGGGACGATCTTCCTCGACGAGATCGGAGATCTGCCACTGGATCTGCAGGTCAAGATCCTGCGCGTGGTGCAGGAAGGAACGTTCGAGCGAGTTGGCAGCTCCAGCACCCGTTCAATCGATGTGCGCATCATCGCGGCGACGAACCGGAACCTGGACGCCGAAGTGGCCGCCGGGCAGTTCCGCGAGGACCTGTTCTACCGGCTGAACGTGTATCCCCTGACCGTACCGGCGCTGCGCGACAGGCGCCAAGACATCCCCCTCCTGGTGCACCACCTGGTTCGCCGGCTCGCCACCCGCATCGGGAAAGCAATCGAAGAGGTGCCGGGGCCGGTGATTCGACGCCTGTCCGAATACGACTGGCCCGGGAACGTGCGAGAACTGGAGAATGTCCTCGAACGAGCGGTCATCCTGTCTCCTGGCAGGTCCCTCGACCTTCCGCACGGTTTCGACGCGGCGGGGCCCACCGGCAAGCGGGCAGCCGAATCAGCAGGGGATCTGCTGACTCTGGCCGATGCCGAGCGAGGTCATATCTCCGCTGCGCTTGTGGCGTCGGGCTGGCGCATCGAGGGTGACGAAGGGGCGGCCGGCAAGCTCGGCCTGAATCCGAGCACGCTCCGGTCCCGCATGAAGAAACACGGCATCAGCCGGACGTCGGTCGAAGCGGCGGAATGAACCACCGAATCTGAACGGCAACTCCCCACATTTTCGTGAACGGAAGCCACGATATATCGTGGATCATCGGTATTTCGTGGGCGGCGTAGGTTGAAGGCGGTCGCGTCGTATCTGCAAACTCTCTGTAAAACGTTATATTTCAACACAATGCACGGTGTCCGCTGAATGTTGCACCCCCGGCACGGGTCGTGCCCCTTACGGAGAAAGACGACACTCCGGCGGAGGGGCTCCGTGATCGGACTTGAGATCCGCATCGACATCGAACCGGGTAAGCGAAGGGAATTCCTGCAGACTGCAGATACTCTGCTCGAGGAGAACCCTACGCAGGGTACCCGATGCATGGACCGGGGCATGTTCGAGCAACACGGGGTGCCCAATCAGTTCCTGTGGCACGAGGAGTGGGACGACTCTGACTCGCTGGAGGCGCGCCTGGCTTCCCGGGAATTTCGAACGCTGCTTGGAGCGCTGCGGGTCCTCGGAAAGACACATGACATTCGGATCGCGAACGTGGAACGGCGATCGAGCCTGGAGATTGAGGAGTGAAGCGAGAAGTTGGGAGCAGGACATAGTGGACATAACCAACGGACTTCTGGTCGCGATTCTATTCGTGACACTCCTGGGCCTGGGAATCGCCCACGTCGTGACAGCGATGGCCGGTGTGGTCAGGGGGGACACGGACAGCCGCCCGGACGGGCTCCTGGTGGCATGGGCGATACTCCTGCTGCTCGCGTACCTCAACCTGTTCTGGCACACGTTGGACCTCCTCAACGTGGAGGTGTGGGGATTCGGCGGCTTCCTGTACGTCGTGCTGGGGCCGATGCTCCTGTTCTTCGCGGCCAGCGTGCTGCTACCGGGGGCGTCAGTGCCCGCATCCGTGAGCGCCCGCGACCATTACCTGTCCGTGAGCGCACGCTTTTTCGGACTGCTGGCCCTCCTACAGCTGTGGATCATCGGCGCGGACCAGGTCCTCGGCAGCGGTTTCACCGTCGCTGCCGCTTTGAATGCTGCCGCCGCGGTGGTACTCGTTCTGATGGCGGTAAATCGCAGGACGGCAATTCACGTGACGGGAACCGTGGTGGTCGCGATTCTATTCGCTGCCGGATTCGTGGTTTCGAGCGGGGCTGTCTGACTCGTAGACGTTTCACTGATTCAACTTAGGACAGGAGAAGATATCCGATGCGCAAGACTCTATTGCCTGGCGCCCTGCTGGTCGCTGGCCTGGCGATTGGCGCCTGCGCGCCTGCGGGGGACGCCGGAGATAAGCAGGAGTCCGAGTCCTTCGCCAGGTACGGCCAGGAGTTCGAGGGAAAGATCGCCAAGTCGTACGCGGAATCGGAGGAATGGTGGCCGTCGTCGCCCAAGCCTGCTGAGGGTACGCCCAATGTGATCGTGTTCCTGCTCGATGACACGGGCTTCGGGCACATCGGGAGTTTCGGCGGGCTGATCGACACCCCGAACATCGACCAGTTGGGTGAGAACGGCCTCCGGTACAACAACTTCCACACCACGGCCCTGTGCTCGCCGTCCCGGGCCACGATCATGGCCGGCCGAAATCACCACCGGATCGGTCTCGGCTCGCACTCGCTCACTGCCATGGGCTTCCCTGGCTACAACGCATTCCCGCCTGAGTCCGGCAAGTCGGTGGCGAAGCACCTGCAGGAAGCGGGCTTCGTCAACTACGCGATCGGAAAATGGGACCACACTCCGTTGTACGAAGTGTCGGAGGCTGGCCCGTTTGACCGGTGGCCGAGCGGTGAGGGGTTCGATCACTACTTCGGCTTCATGGCCGCGGACGCCGACAACTATCGCTCGCTGGTGTGGCGCGACCACTACCCGATCGAAGAGTGGATGGACAAGCCGGCGTACCACTGGAGCGAGGCCATGGCCGATGAGGCCATTCGCAATATCACGTCCCACGTGTCCACCGTTCCCGACAAGCCCTTCATGCTCTTCTGGGCACCGGTGGCGATGCATTCCCCGCACCAGGCTCCTCAGGAGTACATCGATCGCTACAAGGGCGTGTTCGACATGGGATGGGACGAGGCCAGGCGGATCATCCACGAGCGCCAGTTGGAGCTGGGGATCATCCCCCAGGGTACGCTTCTCACCGAGCGCACGGCCGAGATCCCGGCGTGGGAGACTCTCTCGCCGGACGAGCAGCGGCTGTACGCGCGACAGATGGAAGTGTTCGCCGCCATGCTCACGCACGTGGACGAGCAAATCGGCCGGGTGGTCGAGACGCTGGAACGAACGGGGCAGCTCGACAACACGCTCATCTTCGTCACCGCCGACAACGGTTCTTCGGGCGAGGGTGGGCTGACCGGGAGCTTCAACGAGACGTACGTGCTGAACGGACTTCAGACTCCGTTCGACGCCAACCTGTCGCACATCGAGGACTGGGGCGGTCCCTCTACCTACCCGCATTTCCACGCGGGCTGGGCGCTCGCCGGGAACACGCCGTTCCAATACTTCAAGCAGATCGTCCACCGCGGCGGGATCCAGGACGCGCTCATCGTTCACTGGCCGGATGGAATCGACGCCCCGGGCGACATCCGCCAGCAGTACCACCATATCACGGACATCGCTCCGACCATCCTCGACGTGACCGATACGCAGTTTTACACGGAGATTGACGGGATCGAGCAGATGCACATGGACGGCGTCAGCATCGCGTACTCGTTCAACGATGCCGACGCCCCGACCCAGCATCCCGAGCAGTACTACGAGCTTTTCGGGAATCGCGCACTGTACCAGGACGGGTGGAAGGCAGTCACGATCCACGCCGGCCGGATGCCGTGGAACCTGAACCGGGTCGCGCCCTTCGAGGACGACGTGTGGGAGTTGTACAACCTGAACGAAGACTTCTCTGAGGCCGTGAACCTGGCCGACGAGAATCCGGAGAAGCTGGAGGAGCTTCAGGCCCGGTGGGAAGAGCTGGCGTGGGATAACAACGTCTTCCCGCTGTACGACGACATGATCCAGCGTATCGCCAAGCAGCAGGGCCTACTCTTCGGCGACCGGACCGAGTTCGTCTACTACAACCCCGGCGCCCGCCGGATTGCCGAGAAGGCATCGGCACCGGTGAAGGGACGCTCGCACAGCATCGAGACGACGCTGAGTCTGTCCGGTGCCGAAGAGGGCGTGCTGCTGGCCTGCGGAGGGTTCACGGGCGGCTACACGCTGTTCATCCGGGACAACAAGGTCTACTACGACTACAACTACTACCACGGGTTGTACTACTCGCTCGAGTCCCCACCCCTCGGGGCCGGTGAGGTCAACATCCGGTTCAACTTCATCGAAGATGGCGGTGTCACCGAGGGTATACCGGGAGGTGTCGGAGAGCTCTACATCAACGGCGAAAAGGTGGACGAGGTCTACATGCCGGAGATGCACGTTTCAACCTTCTCGCTGTCGGAGACGTTCGATGTGGGAATCGACGCCGGGACGCCGGTAAGCAACAAGTACCGGGTGACGAATCACTTCCCGTACACGGGTGAACTCGACAAGGTCGTCGTCCGGCTAACCGAATAGAACCGCTACTTCCCGCGGCAGCCGGCTCGGGTGAGTCGGCTGCCACCGCTGAACATCCATGAAATGCTCGTCTTAACGCGCGGAGATCGAAGATGAGGAGTCTGAAGCAGTGGGGCCGGGTCCTGGGTGCTGGTCTGCTCATGTGGACCGGGCTGCCGACGACGGGAACCGGCCAGGAACAGTCCCGCGAGTCCGCGGCCCTCGACAACACGGCTTCGGCGTGGTCATTCCAGCTGGCCTACCAGGCGATGCCGGAGTATCGGGACGACATCCTGGCGAACGGAGACACCCGTCCCGAGGGGAACAAGGGGTACGTGCAATTCCGGGTCGTCGCTCCGATCAAGGTGGCCGGCGTGAGCGTTCTTCCTCGCCTCACAGCCCGTGTCAGCGAGAACAAGGACGGCGATTGGGGCATCAGCCCCACGGACCTGTTTGCGTTGATCCTGCCGTTCGACTGGGGCACGGGACGGGCGGGCCTCGGGCCCGATATCGTGATTCCCGGAAGCTCGAAGGTGGGGAGCAGCGAATGGTCATACGGCCTGGCGGGGGCAGTCATCCAGCGCTTTTTCAACGACAAGATGATGGTCGGCCTGCTCGTGCAGCAGACATGGGGCCAGCGCGACGTGTACGATCTCGGGCAGGGTGTCCCGACCGACGAAGTCGAGACCGGTGCGAACCCGCTGATCATCAACCCGTTCATAAATTATCAGCTCGGCAAGGGCTGGTACCTGGGGACGAACGATCTTGTGGCCCAGTACAGTTGGGAATTCGGAGGGTGGAAGCTCCCGGTCGGCGCCCGACTCGGCTACGTTCTCGTTCAGCCGGCGAGCTCGTGGAACTTCTACGTCGAGTACGCCACCGACTTTGCCACGGATGATTGGCCCGGCGCGGCGGCGAAGAGCAAGTACCGGGTGAACGTTTCCTACAGCATGCCGGTCGGTGGATAAGCCCCGTGAAGACTGATCGGGGCGGACTCGCCGAGACGATCGAATTCGGATCCCTCGCCGCATTCCGCCGCGAGACCAGCCAGCTGCGGCGCCTCGAAACCCTGACCGACGTGGTGTACGGCATCGCCATCTGGCGCGTGTTCATGCTGTTTCCGAGGCCTGATCAGCCCGAGTGGAGCTGGCACACGTGGCGCGAGTTTCTGTCGGCCGATGGCATGACGATCGTGCTGATTCTGATCGGCGTCGCGGTCCTGATCATTTACTGGCTGCAGAGCAACTCGCTGTTCAGTCTGGTGGAACGCGCCGACGGGAAGTTCGCCACGAGGGCGATCATGCAACTGTTCTGCGTACTGCTGTTTCTGTTCGCGATCCGCGTGGGCACGGAGCTTCCCTCATCGGCCTGGACCCGGGGGTTCGAGAGCGTCGCGGCCCTGCTGCTCGGCCTGTCGTCGACCTGGATGTGGAACTACGCCTCCGTGAACCGGCGGCTGCTTCACCCGGACGTGACCGACGACGAGGCCCGGGCCGTCAGCCGGAGGATCAAGGCGGAACCCGCCACGGCCCTGTTCACGATGCCGTTCATCTTCACGCCGATATTCTGGGAGCTGGCGTGGTTCTCGTATCCGGCAGTTCGGCGGTTCTTCCGGCGCGAGGCGAGGCGGATTGCTGGTCTCCCGGGATGAGCCTCCGCGAACCGTCGCCGGTGCTTTCCATGCGATCGATGGTCGCCCTGCTCCTCGGCGTCGGCTGCCTCGTGGTGCGCGCCGGGGGCGCAACGGCGCAGGAGACCGGAGCGACCGGACTGCGAACCCCGCCGAAGAGCTTCGCCCTTCCGATGGAACTGGACCACGACTTCGGAGCGACGAATGGGGACGCGACGTTCCTCCGGTTTCTTCCGCTGTGGAGCCTTCCGCTCAGCGACGGCTGGCGCCTGGTGAATCTGGATCTCGTGACCCTCGCGGACGCCCCGGGGGGCGTACCGGGCGGACCCATCAATCCGAACCCGACGCCCGGCGACCGCGCGTTCGGTCTCAGCGACCTCGTTCACACCAGCTTACTGACGCCCGAGGATCAGGGGGCATTCGTCTGGGGAGCGGGTCTGACGCTCGGGATTCCGACAGCGACCGCGGTTGTGCTCGGAAGCGGCAAGTGGTCGCTCGGCCCGGCGGTCCGTGTGACCTGGCGCACGGGCCCCTGGAACCTGGGCGCCGTGGCCGCGCAGCGCTGGTCGTTCGCCGGCGACGGCTCACGGGCCGACCTGAACACCCTGCTGATCCGCGGTACTTTTCGATACCTACTCGCCGGGCCCTGGTATCTGGTGTCCGCTCCTATCGTCACTGCGAACTGGAACGCACCGGCCGCGCAGCGCTGGCTGGTGCCGATTGGCGGCGGACCGGGTCGGACCTTCCACCTGGGCCCGGGCCGCTGGGCCGCATCCCTGCAGGTCTACTACAATGCGATACGACCGGACGGGGCGCCGGACTGGGCGCTGCGACTCCAGTTGATCGCGGCGATTCCGACCTGATCGGGATCTCATCATGAGGAGCGACTCGATGAAGAGTGCCCCGAATCAGCGAAGCCGTCTACTCGTGGCGACTGCCCTGGCCGTTCTGATCGCCGCCCCTGCGGTACAGGCTCAGGAGGCTCATGGCGAGTCGGAGTCGCAGGTAGAGGAAGCGCCATGGTCAGGCTTCCGTGTCGGCTCGATGCGGAACTGGATCTTCCGGAGCTTCATGGTGGACGAGGGAGACGATGCCACTGTGCTGGGCATCGAGCTCGAGAGCTACCTCGGTATAGGCGGATACAGCGTCAAGAACATCGCTTATATCGAGGTCGCGGACTTCCCGCGCGCCATTCCAGGTCAACCACCCGGCAACCCGAGTCCAGGGGATGAGGCTGCCACCGGGATCTCGGATCTCCTCAGCGGGTTCTGGATCTCGAAACAGGGCGGGCACCACGGCAAACATCACTTCGCGCCCGGCATCGCCATGCAGCTTCCGACGGCCACGTCGGAGACTCTCGGGAGCGGAAAATGGTCGATCGGTCCGAGCTTCGACTACGAATACGAGAGCGGCGACCTGTTCGCCGGCGCCATCGCGCTCCAGATCTGGTCCTTCGCCGGGGATTCGGACCGCAAGAGCGTCAGCATGCTGATGATCAAGCCGTTCGTGTACTACTCGCTGTCCGATCATTGGGACCTGACGTATGTGCCGTATGGGATTTCCGTGTACTGGAACAAACCCTCGGGCGAGAAGATGTACGTGCCGATCGGCGGTGGCGCCCAGTACAAGACCCGCCTGGGATCGCTGGGGCTCAACCTCGGCGCGCAGCTGTTCAACAACGTGGTCCGTCCGACGACCGGGACCGTGTGGGACCTGCGTCTCCTGGTCGAGCTGGTTTTCTGAGGCGAAGTTTCTATTCTAATCAATATCAGGAGAGAAACATGAGAGTATTTTCGACTCGCTGGCTCCTCGGCCTGGCGGCGACCGTGCTGTTCGCGGCCCCGCTCCAGGCGCAGGAAGAGCCAAATATCCTGGTCATCTGGGGCGACGACGTGGGCTGGAGCAACACCAGTGCCTACAACCACGGCATCATGGGCTACGAGACGCCCAACATCGACCGGATCGCCGGGGAAGGCGCGATGTTCACGGACTGGTACGCCCAGCAGTCCTGCACGGCGGGACGCGCCGCCTTCATCCTGGGGCAGCACCCGTTCCGCACGGGCCTGCTGACCATCGGGATGCCCGGCTCCGACCAGGGGATCCGCGACGACCAGCCCACGATCGCGGAGCTGCTGAAGCCCCTCGGCTACACGTCGGGGCAGTTCGGGAAGAACCACCTGGGCGATCGTGACGAGCACTTGCCCACGGCGCACGGGTTCGACGAATTCTTCGGGAACCTGTATCACCTGAACGCCGAGGAAGAGCCGGAGACCTATTACTACCCGAAAGATCCGGACTTCCGTGAGCGGTTCGGTCCGCGTGGCGTGATTCACAGCTACTCGGACGGGCGCATCGAGGACACGGGTCCCCTGACGCGGAAGCGCATGGAGACGGTGGACGATGAGTTCCTGACCGCGGCCATCGCGTTCATCGAGCAGGCCCACGCGGAAGGCAAACCCTTCTTCGTGTGGTACAACTCGACGCGCATGCACGTGTTCACACGCCTGAAGCCTGAGAGCGAGGGGGTAACCGGAATCGGCCTGTACCCCGACGGTATGGTCGAGCTCGATGGGATGGTGGGGATCCTCCTCGACAAGCTGGACGAGTTGGGAATCACCGACAACACGATCGTGATGTTCTCCACCGACAACGGCGCGGAGACGTTCACGTGGCCGGACGGGGGCATCACCCCGTTCATGGGTGAGAAGGGCACCACGTGGGAAGGCGGCTTCCGAGTCCCGGCCATGCTCCGGTGGCCCGGCGTCATCGAGCCCGGCACGGTCAGCAACGAGATCTTCTCGCACGAGGACATGATGCCGACCCTGCTGGCCGCGGCCGGCGAGCCCGACATCACGGAGAAGCTCCTCGAGGGTCACCAGGCGGGGGACAAGACCTTCAAGGTCCACCTCGACGGGTACAACCTGATGCCGTACTTCCAGGGCCAGACCGACGCGTCACCGCGGGAGTCGATCTTCTACTTCGACCAGGCCGGTGGCCTGAACGCCGTGCGGGTCCGGAACTGGAAGCTCCACTTCACCCTGCTCGAAGGCCCGATCAACGAGGCGGTGCGAGTGAAGCGAGCCTGGCCGGTGGTCATCAACCTGAAGGCCGACCCGTTCGAGAGGATGTGGGAGGACTCGCAGATGTACCTGCGCTGGATGGTGGACAACATGTGGACGTTCGTTCCCGCGCAGCAGTACGTGGCCGAGTTCCTCGGCACGTTCCAGGAGTTTCCGCCCGTCCGCGGATCCTCGCTGGGCGTGGACCAGGTGCTGCAACAGCTTCAGACGCAGGGGACGGCGCGTTAGCGGCCTGTCCGCAGTCCTCGAAAGAGAGGAGGGCGGTCGCCGAAAGGTGGCCGCCCTCTTGTTTGTGCGAACCACTCTGAGTATGGGTAACTTGACCAGTGCCAAAGAACGAACTGCCCCCCAAAGGAGTCCAGCGAATGAAGTTCCATCTGCCTGTTGCCGTTCTCGCCACGGTGGCCCTCCTGTCCACCACCGGGATCGCCCGGGCGCAGGATCCGATTCCGCCCAAGGAGGGTCTTGAGAGCGCTTTCCCGGCCCAGGACCACTTTTCGCCCTACGCAGGCCGGAACTTCCCGACCCAGGTGTATTGGGGCGACACGCACCTCCATACGGGCATGTCGATGGATGCCGGCGCGTTCGGCGCACGATTGATGCCCGAGGACGCCTACCGGTTCGCCCGCGGCGAGGAACTCGTGTCCTCGACCGGCCTGCCCGTGAGGCTGGACCGCCCCCTGGATTTCCTGGTCGTGGCGGACCACTCGGACAACATGGGCTTCTTCCCGAAGCTGTTTGCCGGTGATCGCGACATGCTCGCCGATCCGACCGGACGGCGGTGGTACGACATGGTCCAGGCTGGCGGACAGGAGGGCGTCAAAGCCGCCCTTGAGGTGATCGTGGCGTTCTCGCAGAACACCTTTCCCCCGGCTCTCGCTTCACTGCCCGGAACGGCGGCCTACCGCGGGGCGTGGGACGTGGCGATCGACGCGGCCGAGAAGTACAACGACCCGGGCCACTTCACCGCGTTTATCGGCTACGAGTGGACGTCCAACACGGCGGGCGCAAACCTGCACCGGGTCGTGATTCTACGGGACGACGGGTTCCGGGCAGGTCTCGTCGAGCCCTACACGACGCTCAGGCCCCTCGGCAGCGACAATCCGCGTGATCTGTGGAAGTGGTTGCAGATGTACGAGGACCGGACGGGCGGACAGGCGCTGGCTATCGCGCACAACGGCAACCTGTCGAACGGGATCATGTTCCCGTGGATCGAGTCGTTCACCGGGAAGCCGATCGATCTCGAGTACGCCGAGACGCGTGCCCGCTGGGAGCCTCTGTACGAGGCCACCCAGATCAAGGGCGACGGCGAGGCGCACCCGTTCCTGTCGCCGAACGACGAGTTCGCCGACTACGAAACGTGGGACCAGGGGAATCTCGACCTGAGTGAGGCCAAAGAGAACGACATGCTGCAGTACGAGTACGCCCGGTCGGGGCTGCAGATCGGCCTGCAGGCCGAAGCCGCGCTCGGCGTGAACCCGTACCAGTTCGGCATGATCGGGTCCACGGACAGCCACACCGGTCTCGCCACCGCCGGTGAGGACAACTTCTTCGGCAAGCATTCCGGCACCGAGCCCAGCGCGGAGCGCTATCTGCACCCGATGGCGAAACTGGGCGACCTCGAGTACACGAGCTGGTCGATGGCGTCGTCCGGCTACGCCGCAGTATGGGCCACCGAAAACACGCGGCGGGCGATCTTCGACGCGATGATGCGCAAGGAGACCTACGCCACGACCGGACCACGCATGCTCGTGCGCTTCTTCGGCGGCTGGGACTTCACGGCGGCCGATGCGGGCAGCCGTCTCCCCGCCAATGTCGGCTATGCGAAGGGCGCGCCGATGGGCGGCACCCTCGGCGCGGCCCCCGACGGAAAGTCTGCTTCCTTCCTGGTGGCGGCGCTCAAGGATCCGCTGTCGGGCAACCTCGATCGGATCCAGATCGTGAAAGGCTGGCTCGACTCGAGCGGGAACAAGCAGGAAGAGGTGTTCGACGTCGTGTGGTCCGGCGATCGGACTCCGGGTGCGGACGGCAAGTTGCCGCCCGTCGGAAACACCGTGAACCTCTCCAACGCCACGTGGACGAACACGATCGGGGCTCCCGAGTTGATCGGGGTCTGGGTAGATCCGGACTTCGATGCCTCGCAATCGGCCGTGTACTACGCGCGAGTGCTCGAGATCCCTACACCGCGCTGGACGGCGTACGAGGAAGTGCGCTTCGGAATCACGATGCCGGACGAGGTGCCGATGATCACCCAGGAGCGTGCTTACACCTCACCAATCTGGTACACGCCGTAGGGGGAACCGGAGAAGAACCTGCAGGACTCAGAACCTGGTCGGGCGGTCGCCGAGAGGTGACCGCCCGCGCGTGGTGTTCCGGATTCACATTCCTGCCCCCCCTATACGTTGCGGCGCCACGCCGAAACTGGTCTCTTTCATAGGTGCGGGCTGGCTGGCCAGCCGAGACGAAGATTCGCTCACGAGCTTCCTTCGGAGACGACGATGCGTAGACTCGTTCCACTTCTTGTCGGGGCACTGCTGCTTGCCCAGGTTCCGCCAGCCGATGCCCAGGTCCGGATCGGAGCCTACGGGGGGATTACCAACTCTGGCCTGACCGGGGATGCGCCGGCGAACGCCGAATACCGGAAAAAGACTGGTCCGGTGATCGGGGCCTTGGTCGAGATTCCCGTGGCCAGCAACGTGCTGATCAGCGTCCAGCCCGCCTGGGTGCAAAGGGGCACGAAGATCGCCGTGGACGTGGAAGGCCAGGATGAGCGACAGGACAGCCTGTCGCTCGGGCTTTCCTACTTCTCAGTCCCATTGCTCATGAAGCTCGAAACGGCCGGTGGGAAGGTCTTCGTCAACAGCGGCGTCGATGTGGGCTTCCTGCTCGACGCGAAGCTCTCACCTGTCGAGGGCGACGGCGAGGACGAGGACGTAAGCGAATCGGTCAAGGATTTCGATCTGGCAGTGAATTTCGGCGTTGGCGGGCAGTTTCCGATCGGGCTGCCACGACTGACGATCGAGGCCCGCTACACCCAGAGCCTGACCAACCTTTCGAACGTGTCCGTGGACATTGGCGCCGACGAGTTGATTCCGACTCGGTTCCGATCCTCCGGGTTCGAATTTCTCGCGGGGATCTGGATCCCGCTCGGGGGAGGTGATTGAGATGAGCATTCGATTGGTCTCTATCCGACTCGCAGCCCTCGGCGCCGTTTTCGCGCTTCTGCTGGTGGGAAGACCGGTATTCGCGCAGGATGGACCGTTCCCGCAGCTCGACGGCCACCGGTTCAGCCCGACGCGTGTGGTGCCACTGCCGTCGACCAACAGCTACATCGTATCGAATCTCGGGATGGCCCAGGCATTCTCTCTGACGACCCCGCATTTTGTCATAGAAGGGGACACGATTCCGGGGCTCCAGGGCGACCTCCTGTTCGCCTCGCTCGATCTCGAGTACCAGCAGAAGATCGTCGACTGGTTCGCCTTCCGTGTCGGCTACCGGGTGGATGCGCGACTTGGCACCGACCTCGAATCACTGCTGTCCAGGGGAGTGAACACGGTCACGGGATTCGAGATCGGGTGGATCGCACAGGTGCTCGAGTCGAAGCGCGACATGCTGTCGCTGGACTTCCGCGTGTCCAACAAGAGCTTCAGCGCAGTCGATATCGGAGGGTTCGTGCAGGATGTCATCGACGGCATCGACGCCAGTATCGTTCGGAAGAACAACGCAGTCCGCGTCGCCGGGGGACTGCGCTACGCGCACACATTCTCGAACCTGTTCGGCATCGTGGCGAACGGAGAACTGGGGGTCGGTGAGTCGATCTATCGGACCGATGACGACGAGGTGTTCTTTCGGCTCGGTGGACAGTTCGACTTCGACCTCGCGGCGTGGCGCAACATTCCGCTGAACGTGGCGTTCGGGTTCCAGACCGACTCGTATCCGGAAGCAAGTGAAGAAGTCGATGGGAGCCTGAACACGACGTACCTGCGCGTGTCGTATATCGCCCGCGACGACTTCACGATCGGACTCACGTTCAACGGATCAACGATTCCGGTCAGGGACGAAGGGGATGACCTGAAGTACGGCGGTGTCGAATTCGATCTTCGATACTGGTTCTGACCTCGCGGTCACGGATTGAACGAACGGGAACGCCTTCGTAACCCCGATGTGATCGATCTGGGAGACGATCGGCTCACGGAGCGCTTCAATCCGCGCACGGCCGGAATCGATCGGGCATCGACGCGGGATATCGTCGACCTGCTGCAGGCGGAAGACCGGACCGTACCGGATGCGGTCGCAGCGGCAGCGGACTCGCTCGTGGCCCTGGTCGAAGACGTGGCAGCGCGACTGTCCCGGGGCGGACGCCTGTTCTACGTCGGGGCCGGAACGAGCGGCCGCCTGGGTGTGCTGGACGCCTCCGAGTGCCCACCGACGTTCGGTACCGATCCCGACCTGGTGCAGGGAATCATCGCGGGCGGGGCGCCGGCTCTCGTACGCGCCGCTGAGGGCGCCGAGGACGACGAGGCTGCGGGGCGCGCGGCGATCACGGACGCCGCCGTCTGCGAGCCCGATTTCGTGCTCGGCATCGCCGCTTCCGGAACGACCCCCTACGTCAGCGCAGCCCTGGAGCAGGCCCTCGTGGCCGGCGCCGGGACCGGTCTGCTGACCTGCTCGGAGCCGCCGGCGGAACTCGCCGGGCGCGTGGACCACCCGATCACCATCCGCACGGGCCCGGAAGCGATCGTCGGCTCCACCCGCCTCAAAGCCGGAACCGCGACAAAGCTCGTCCTCAACACGATCACCACGGCCGCGATGATCCGCCTCGGCAAGGTGTACGGAAATCTGATGGTGGATCTCCGCGCCACCAGCAGAAAGCTCGAAGACCGGAGCATGCGGATCATCGAGGCGCTGACCGGGCTCGACAGGACCCCGGCCGAGGACCTGCTCGGAGCCGCTGGCGGGAGCGTGAAGACGGCGCTGGCCATGCATGGAATGGGGGTCGACCGTCGAGTAGCTGAACAGAGGCTCGAGGCGTGTGAAGGGTTCCTCACGGAGTGCCTGGAGCGGTTCCCGGAGCCGTCCGGGGACGAGACCGGAGAGCCGGAAGCGTGAGCAATCTGTACGCGGGGCTGATGTCAGGCACATCGCTGGACGGTGTCGACGCGGCACTGGTCGAGTTCAGCGGAGCCGCGGAGCGACCGGACTCGGCCCGGCTGGTCGCGTTCCGGACTGATCCCTACGACCCGGAAATCGCAGCCAGGCTGTTGGAGGCCGTGGCAGGGCGGTCCGGGTCGAAGGAGTTGTGCGACCTGGGGTTCGAGCTTGGGGAGAGGTTCTCGGCTTCGGTACTCGCGCTGCTGGCCGACGCCGGCGTCGCGGCGTCGGAAGTGGCGGCGATCGGCAGTCATGGCCAGACGGTCTGGCATCGCCCGCCGGCGTCGCGCCGCCCCGGAGCCACGCTGCAGATCGGCGAGTCGGCCGTGCTGGCCGAGCAGACCGGCATCGATGTGATCTCCGACT
>JAENXO010000562.1 GCA_016649455.1 Gemmatimonadota bacterium
GATGCTCCCAAAATCTGGATCTTCTCGATCCCTCCGGTGGCTATCGGCTACAGTTTCGGAGACGGGCTCGAGGGAATCCGCCTGCGCGTCGGAGACAGTCGCCTCACGCACCTGCCGCTGGACACCTGGGCGGACCCGCCGCGTCCCTGAATCCAGCTTCCGCCGGCGATTGTGAACACCCGACGTGATGCTATCTTGCTGGGTCGCGGCCGGGCTTCCTGTCCCGCTCCGTTCCAGACCCGTGCGCACCCGCCGGCCCTGTGCCAGCGCCTCGATAAGGAAAGACCAATGGAATACCGTCTCGCCCTGATCGGATTCGGAACTGTCGGGCAGGGATTCGTGGAGATCCTGCGTGACCGGAATGTGGAGCTCACAGAGCAGTTCGGCGTCAGCTACCGGATCACCGGTGTATGCGATGCCAGGCTCGGAAGCATTCACGATCCGTCCGGTTTCGAGCCGGAAGCCCTGCTCGACGCCGTGCGCAATGGAGGAGGGCTCGAGTCGCTTTCGGCGATCGATCACGGCTGGGACGCGATGCGGATGGCAGAGGACAGTGCAGCTGACGTAGTAGTAGAGCTGAGCTTCACGGATCTCGAGACGGGAGAGCCGGCCACGACGCACGTACGCAAGGCGCTGGAGAGCGGCAAACACGTCGTGACGACGAACAAGGGTCCAGTGGCCCTGCACTGGCCGGAGCTCTCGGAACTGGCGGCGGAGCGGGGGCTGCAGATCGGCGTGGAGGGCACGGTGATGAGCGGAACTCCGACCGTGAACCTCGGCCTCAACCTGCTCCGTGCCGCCAATATCAGGGCCGTACGCGGTATTCTGAACGGCACCTGTAATTACATCCTGACTCGCATGGAAGCCGGTTCGTCGTACGAGGATGCCCTCGCAGAAGCCCAGGAAAAGGGCTACGCGGAGGCCGATCCGGCGGGAGACGTCGAGGGTTTCGACGCGGCGGGCAAGGTGGTGATCCTCGGGAACCTGCTGATGAACGAGCCCCTGTCGATGTCCGACGTGGATCGGACGGGGATCTCGGGACTCACGCTGGAGGACATCGAATCTGCGGCCGCCGCCGGCGAGCGCTGGAAGCTGATCGGCTCGCTGGAGCGGGGGCCGGACGGCGTGAAGGCCAGCGTCGCACCGGAGCGTGTGCCCCTGACGCACCCCCTGTCTTCGGTCGGCGGCGCGATGAACGCCGTCACGTTCGACACGGAGTTAATGGGCGAGGTGACGCTGGTCGGCGCCGGGGCCGGTCGGGTGGAAACAGGTTACTCGGTCCTGACAGATCTGCTGGAGATACACCGGACTCGCGCCGGCTGAATCGGGCTCAGTCCAGCGCCTCGAACCTCGGATTGACGGCGTTGTTGTAGATCGAGCCGAAACGGTAGCTGAGACCGAAAGACAGCCAGTACCGGAATTCGGTTCCGAGTTCGCGCTGGCGAAGCAGGATCTCTTCGTCCGTGGCTTCTCCGGCCCGGAGAGAAATCTGGTCCTTAACCCGCGCGACTCCGCCGTTCACGTTGAAATCGAACCCGCGGAACAGTCGAACGTTAAGTCGCCCGAACAGCTCGACCTGGTGCTTGGACAGATCGTGCAGATACTGAAACGCCTCGAGCCCGAAGTTCGCATCGCCCCATGGCTCCTTCATGGAGAAGCCGGCGAACAGGCTGTGCGCGGGCCGGGTTTCCTCGGTCTCATTGAAGATCGTGACGTCGACGTAATCGGCGTACTGGACACCGATCGTGTACAGGAACGTCAGCTGCCGTCGCGTGGACTCGAAGTACGGCCACAAGCTGTATTCAATGGCCGGGGCGGCCCAGAAGCGAGAGTCGTAGTTGCTGTACAGGGAATGACCGCCATCGACGGTGCCGCCGACCGACCAGTGATCCCCGAGACTCCACACCTGGAGCAGCGAGGCCCCGTAGTCCTGTCGGATGCCGA
>JAENXO010000564.1 GCA_016649455.1 Gemmatimonadota bacterium
GTAAGTGATCCCCGCCCAGATCAGCCACATCGACAGCGCGGCGAACAGGCCGGCGAGTATGTGGGGCATACCGCCCTCGGCTCCGCCGATCATCCTCGCGACCGTGGCGATCAGGACCACGGCTGCCGCCTGGCCGGTCAGACTCTCGTTGGCTTCGACTTCCTCGTAGGTCGGGACGTCGAATCTCGCCGCGCCGATCATCCGGTCGAAGATCGTCCGCTGTTTGTCCATCAGCTGGTCTCCCTCTCAATAGGCCGGCCCGGTGGCCGACGTGAACCTGTCTGTCAGTCTCCGCTGGCGTGCGCTGTCGCGTCGTGCGCGACCGCGACGGCGATCCCTCGCTCTTCGTTCACCGTGAAGAGAATCGCCCCTCCGAGCATGAAGAACCCGATCACCGTGGCCACACCGACTCGCTGGCCGAACCAGGCGGTCACCAGTCCGAGCACGAGCGGCCCGAGGAACGCGGTGGCTTTACCCGAAAACGCGTAGAACCCGAAGAACTCGCTCTGGTGTCGGGCCGGCGTGAACCGGCCCATCAGGCTCCGGCTGGCCGACTGGATCGGGCCAAGGAATACGCCGATAATGATCCCGGCAGCCCACAGCCCGGTCTTCGAGCTCGCGCTCACGCCTACGACGACCGCAATGCACAGTGCGACCAGGCTGATCAGAACGGTCTTCTTGCCTCCCAGCCGGTCGTCCACGAACCCGAACGCGAACGCCCCCAGGCCCGCCGCAATGTTCAGGGCCATTCCGAGGAACGTGACCTCGCCGAGGCTCATTCCGAATGTCCCGGCTGCGAAGATCCCCGAGAACGAGATCAGTGTCACCAGCCCGTCGTTGTAAATCAGGCGCGCCAGGAGGAACTTCCCAACCTCGCCGAATTCACCCAGGTTACGGAAGGTCTGTCCGAGTTCCCGGAACGCCCCCCCGACATCCACCTTCCCCGTCGGTTTCGTATCCCGTACGAACAGAAACATCGGAATACTGAACAGGAGGAACCAGGCGGCGACGAGCAGATTCGTCGCCCGGTACCTGAAGTCACCATCAGCCGGGATCCCGAACCACGGTGTCTCCGGCCGAACGAACCCGTACAGGGCGATCGCCATCGCGACGAGTCCGCCGATGTACCCGAGCGCCCAGCCCCAGCCGGATACGCGGCCGATCATGTCGCGGGATGCGAGCGCGGGAAGGAACGCGTTGTAGAACACCATCGCCACTTCGAACGCCACGTTGGCGATGATGAACACCGTCAGGGCTCGGAGCGCCGCGCCGCCCGTCCCCGGCTCCATGAACGCCAGCAGAACGGTGAAGGCGCAGCACACGAGGGTGGAGATGATCAGGTAGCGACGGCGGCGGCCCGACCGGTCCGCCACGGCCCCGAGGACCGGCGACAGCAGAGCGATCAGGACAGCGCTGATTACGATCGCGCGGGACCACAGCACCGTGCCCCTGGCGGCGTCCGCCGCGAACGCGCCCGAGAAGTAGGTCGAGTAGATGAAGGTGACGACGAGAGTCGTGAACGCCGAGTTCGCCCAGTCGTACGAGCACCACGAGAAGACGGCCCGACGGTCGAACTTCACGCGTCCTCCTGTCGCCGCTTGTACCATTCGAGACCGGGATCGGCCCTCGGGAGAATTCGCTCGCGCAGACCTCCACGCTCCGCATCATCCATGAACGGGCCGGTTCGCGCCACGGCTGCGTTCGTGCGAACGAACTCGGGCCGTTCCATTCCGACCACGGCAAGGCTGATCGGCAGGGACCACACGTAGCGCAGACATTCTTCGTGCGTGCATACACCCTCGCGGACCAGCGCCCCGTCCGCCGAGGTCTTCATCGCAATGACACCGATATCACGCTCGACCGCGGCATCCACGATCTGCCGCTGAAAGCTGTT
Organism: Gemmatimonadota bacterium; assembly: GCA_016649455.1. Classification (GTDB taxonomy): domain Bacteria; phylum Gemmatimonadota; class Gemmatimonadetes; order Palauibacterales; family Palauibacteraceae; genus Carthagonibacter. The sequence goes on from JAENXO010000564.1 coordinate 1,895, forward strand.
CTGGTGATAGTCGATCGGGTTGATCGGGAACTGAA
>JAENXO010000039.1 GCA_016649455.1 Gemmatimonadota bacterium
ATGCGGGAAGAGGCCGAGAGAGCGGCAGTCGAAGCGGACATCGTCATCTACGTCGTCGATTCCGGCTATCCCCGCAGCGTCGCGCACGCCCGGGAATGGGGTGGGTTGCCTGGTGTGCCCGTGGTTCTGTGCCTGAACAAGATCGACCGCGTTGACAGGGGGATACTGCGCGAGATTCGGGAGGAACTCGTGACTCACGGGTCATGGGATTCAGTCATCGAAACGCACGCAACGAACGGCGAGGGAGTGGAGGAACTTCGGGCAGCCGTCCTCGACCGGCTTCCACCCGGACCGCCCTTTTACCCGGAAGATGATGTCGCTACCGCCCCTGTGCGCTTTTTCGCGGCCGAACTCGTCCGCGAGACGTGCTTCGAGCAGCTGGGCCAGGAGCTCCCGTACAGCATCGCCATCGGGATCGAAGAGTTTCGGGAGTCCGAGGATCCCGTATATGTCAGTGCCACGATCTTCGTGGAACGTGAATCTCAGAAGGGAATGGTGATCGGCCGCGGTGGCGTCATGATCCGGAGTATCGGAACCGCTTCCCGTCACAAGCTCGAAGCGCTCATCGAGAGGCCGGTATACCTGGACCTGAGAGTGAAAGTAATGCCCAACTGGCGCAGGAATCCGGCCCGTCTTAAGCTCCTCGGGTACCATGTCCCTTCTCGGAAGGCCTGATCATGTCACTCGATCCGACCCTGCTGGAGATCCTCGTCTGTCCGAAGTGTCGAGGCGAGCTGGAGTATCGTCTCGAGGAGCAGGAACTCCGATGCTCCACCTGCCGCCTGAAGTATCGGATAGAAGACGACATTCCGATCCTGCTGATCGATGAAGCGGAGCCCTTCTAGGCTCGGAGCGGCGCTCCTTCTTTTTCTCTTCCTCGTCGCTCGCGGCGCGGACGCGCAGGGGAGCGCCTCCGATGCCGAACGGAATACCGCCGGGTCTGCCGCGGAGACCGCGACGTTCCTGCTTGTCCCCGTCGGGGCCCGGTCCGTCGGACTCGGAGGGGCGGTTTCCGCCTCGCGCGGCGATATCGAGGGATCCCTGTGGAATCCGGCGTCCCTGGCGGGACTCGAGCGAAGCGCGGTCTACCTCATGGGAGGAGAGGATTTCGCGGCGGATTCGAGGGTGATCGGCGGTATCGTAGCGTGGCGTGCCCTGCGCGTCGGGGTCACCGTCCTGCGCTACGATCTCGGTCGGGTGGAAGCACGGGACGAAGGAAATCAATCTCTGGGCACGATCGACCCCAGTCAGACAGCGTTCGTGCTGTCAGCAGCCTACCCCGTGGCGGCTTGGCTGGATCTGGGGGCGAGCTGGAAGCTGCTCAGACTCTCGTCATCCTGCTCTCAGGCCTGCGGCACCCTGGACGAAATCTCGACTGGAAATGCGTTCGACCTCGGAGCAGTCGCGACGCTCCCCGGGAATCAGGGCGTGCGAGCCGGATTGTTGTTCAGGAATCTCGGCAGCGGGATCGCATACGGGGGAGGCCCCTCCGATCCTCTCCCGGCGAGAATCCGATTGGGCCTGGAATTGGACCTGCCGTCATCGGTATCCGGTCGGGACGCATGGGCCGGAGGAGATCTCGACCTGCTGCTCCGATTTGATGTGCAGGAAACCCTGAGCGAATTCGACGACCTCGACGCTCATATGGGTGCCGAGCTGGGGTGGAGACGTGTGCTCCTGGTTCGCGGCGGATACGCCTGGAGCTCAGAAGGGAGGTCCGGTCCGACCCTGGGTATTGGGATCCGATTCAAGAGCCTCATCCTTGACCTCGGGTACGGATTCAACGACTTCGCAGGATTCGATGGAGGCACTCCTCTCCAACTGTCCGTCGGCTTCAATTTCTGACGGAAGACAGGAAGCCCCGGATGACGGCTGAACCTCCTGATCGACAACGCATTCTCTCCTATCTGGCAGACCGTGCGGACCGGCCGCTGGGGCCGAAGGAAATCGCCCGCGACCTCCGAATCGCCCAGGAAGACTACCGGGAATTTCGCCGCCTGCTTCGCGACATGGAACAGAAGGGCGAGGTGTTCCGCCAGCGCAAGGGACGATATGGGCTTCCGGCCCGATTCGAGGCGTTGAACGGGCGACTCCAGATCACGCGATCGGGTGACGGTTTCGTCATTCCGGACGAAGCCGGAGAGGAAGATGTATACGTGCCGGGCCGGAGCCTGGCGACCGGTCAGGCTGGCGACCGGGTGGTCGTCCGAATCGATCGACGTAGACCGGGGCGAAACCCCGAAGGCAGGATCGTCCGGATCCTGGACCGGTCGGCGACGCAGACCGTGGGACTTTACCATCGGCGACGTGGCGTCGGTTTCGTCGTGCCGCAGGAGCCGCCTCTGACCTCCGAGGTACTGATTCCATCCGAACGCGCCGGCGGAGCAGAAGATGGGCAGGTCGTGCTGGTCGAGATCGAGGACTGGGGCGCGAAGGGACCGAGTCCGCTCGGAAGAGTGACCCGGATCCTCGGTCGGCCCGGGGATCCGGATGTCGAGGTGCTGTCGATCCTGTTCGGACACCAGCTCCCGCTCGAATTCCCGGCCGCCGTGGAGCGGGAAGCGGAGAAGGTCTCACGGCGAGGGGTGCGTCCGGAGGACCTGGAGGGTCGGACGGACTTCAGGACACTGCTCGTCTACACGATTGATCCGGCGGACGCCAGGGATCACGACGACGCAGTCTCGGTTCACGAATTCGAAGACGGATCGTTCGAGGCAGGAGTGCACATCGCCGACGTGTCCTACTACGTCAAACATGGAAGCACGATTGACAGAGAAGGAGCCGAGAGAGCGACCAGCGTCTATCTGGTGGACCGGGTGGTCCCCATGCTTCCCGAGGCTCTGTCGAATCAGATCTGCTCCCTGGTGCCGCACGAGGACAGGCTCGTCGTGTCCGTGCTGTTTCACGTGGATCCGTCTGGTGAAGTCCTGTCCCATCGCATCGTCCGAGGAGTGATCCGGAGCTCCCACAAGCTCTCCTACGAGGACGCGCAGTCGCTGCTGGACGGCCACGGAGCGGTCGATCTGCCGGATGGTCCGGATGGAGCAGCCCTCGTGCGCAGCCTGCAACTGCTGTCCGGATTCGCGCAGCGACTGCGGGCGCGGCGTTCTGCGGCAGGGGCGATCGACTTTGCGATGCCCGAGGCGAAGGTGGAGCTCGATGAGGACGGCGAGCCGGTCGCGATTCATCAGCGGGAGCGGCTGGAGGCCCACAGGCTGATCGAGGATCTGATGATCCTGGCGAACGAGACAGTCGCACGCGTCGGCGAGACTGAAGATCTTCCGATCCTGTACCGGATTCACGAATCGCCGTCGGACGATCGCCTCGAGGGGCTGCGGTCCCTGGCCCGGCTGTTCGGCCACCCGCTGCCCCCCGGTGAAATCCGACCGCGTGACATCGCGGACCTGGTCGAGTCCCAGCATGGCACGCGGCGCGAGTTCCTCGTGTCTGCGGTGGCGCTTCGAAGCATGAAGAAAGCGCGCTATTCGGGAAGGAACGTAGGCCACTTCGGCCTCGCTTCGGACTGCTATGCGCACTTCACGTCTCCGATCCGGCGATATCCGGACCTGCAGGTCCACCGGGAAATCGTGCGCCGGGTGACCGGGAAGACCTCGGCATCGCGGATGGGCCCGGACGACCTGGAGGCGGTCGCGAGGCATTGTTCCGAGCGGGAGCGCCGGGCGGACGGAGCGGAACGCGATTCGGTCGAGGTCAAGACGATCCGCTACATGAAGCGACACATCGGTGACGAGTTCGAGGGTACGATTAGCGGCGTTACGGGATTCGGTCTGTTCGTGCTGCTCGACGATGTGCTCACGGAGGGACTGGTTCGGGTCAGCTCGCTGGTCGACGATTACTACGTGTTCGACGCAGATTCGTTTTCGCTGACCGGCCGACGAAGCAGACGTAGATTGCGTCTTGGCGACAAGGTGAAGGTGCAGGTCGTACGGGTAGACTCCGAGAGCCGGGAAATCGATCTCGACCTGCAGGAGGGGCCGCTTGACCCGGGCCGGGAGGGTGGCTAGACTCGCGTCGAATCGGGGTCTTCCGCCGAGCGGAGGCCCCCGTTTCGTATCTGCCTGAATTCGCATACCAGAACGGCCGACACCCGGCCCCAGGAAGTCCGTCGAGGGAGTAACCACAGAATGGCCGTATCCGAAGCCAGTCGCAATCGGCTCGAACAGCAGCGCCGAAGGCTCGACGAGCTCAGGGGGTTCCTTTGACATCGTCGCGAAGCAAGAGGAGCTCGAGACCCTCGATGCGAAGATGGCGAGCCAGGGATTCTGGGACCGACAGGACGAAGCCCGAGCTGTCATAGCGAGGTCGAAGGCGCTGAAAGCCTGGACGGATCCCTGGGCCCGGCTATCGGGGCGGGTCGACGACTTGCTTGAAATGGTTGTGCTGCTCTCCGACTCGGAAGACCCGGAGCTCGAAAGCGAGGTCGAGAGCGAGGTCGAGCAGGTCGACAAGGAGCTCGACCGGCTGGAATTCCGCAACATGCTCCGCGGGCCGGATGCTCACCGGAACGCGATTCTCACCATTCATCCCGGGGCGGGCGGCACCGAATCGCAGGATTGGGCGGCGATGCTGGTCCGGATGTATTCGCGGTACGCGGAGGGGCGGGGGTGGACCGTTGAGGCTCTCGACCTGATCCCGGGAGATGAGGCTGGGATCAAGTCCGCCTCGCTCGAAATTACTGGAGACCACGCGTTCGGCTACCTGACCGCCGAGAACGGCGTACATCGCCTGGTAAGGATCTCCCCCTTCGACGCGCAGGGGAGACGACACACTTCATTCGCGTCGGTATTCGTCTATCCGGTCGTCGAGGACGACGCCGAGATCGAGATCGACGAGAGCGACCTGCGAGTGGACACCTATCGCGCGTCAGGCGCCGGCGGACAGCATGTGAACAAGACCGACTCCGCGGTGCGGATTACTCACATTCCGACCAACATCGTGGTTTCCTGTCAGCAGGAGCGCAGTCAGCATAAGAACCGCGCAAAAGCGATGAAGATGCTCAAAGCTGCCCTGTATCAACGGGCACAGGAGGAGAAGGACGCCGAGCGGCAGAAGATCGAGGAGTCAAAGGCCGAGATCGCCTGGGGCAACCAGATCCGGTCGTATGTGCTTCAGCCGTACACGATGGTCAAGGATCACCGCACCAATTTCGAAGCTGGCAATGCCCAGGGCGTGCTGGACGGCGACATCGACGAGTTCATCGAAGCCTTCCTGCGGCAGAAGGGGGAGACGGGAGCATGACCGGCGACCGGGGAACTGAGCGCCCTGCCATCGATATCGCAGAGTCCGGGCAGATCGGCCTTCGCGATCGCTTGCCGATCGAGGAATGGTACGCCTCGGAGGAACGTCCGAAGCCGATCCGCGACCGCTGGTCGAAGCTGCTCCGTCTGCGCGAGCTGGGTGTCGAACCGTACGCCTATAGTTGGGAGTCGACCCACGACCTGGCATCCGGGCTCGCGGCCTGGTCCGGAGATGCAGACGGCCCGACGGTTCGAGTCGCGGGTCGGATCGAAGCGCTTCGTGACATGGGGAAGAGCTCGTTTTTGCACCTCGGCGACCGGACAGGCAGGCTTCAGGCCTATTTTCGGCGCCAGGATCTGCCCGAGCTGGACGTCGAGCTGTTGGACCTCGTGGACCTGGGAGACTGGATCGGGATCGAGGGCCCCCTGTTCGAGACGCGCACGGGCGAAGTGACGGTGCGCGTGGAGCACCTCACCATGTTGTCGAAGTCACTGCGCCCGCTCCCGTTCGGAAAGGTGGAAGTCGGTGAATCCGGCGAGCGCGTGGTGCATAGCGGTTTCGCGGACACGGAATCGAGGTACCGGCAGAGGTACGCGGATCTCGCGGTCAACCCGGACGTCCGGCAGGTGTTCGCGACCCGGGCCCGCGTCATCTCGGCGATTCGCCGCCGGCTCGACGAGGCGGGCTTCGTCGAGGTGGAGACTCCGATCCTCCAGCCGCTGTACGGTGGGGCCTTCGCCCGGCCGTTCACCACACACCACAACGCGCTCGACCGAACGTTGTTTCTGCGCATCGCCGACGAGTTGTATCTCAAGCGTCTGATCGTCGGATCGCTGGACCGCGTGTACGAAATCGGCAAGAATTTCCGGAACGAAGGCATCGACCGGACGCACAATCCCGAGTTCACGATGCTGGAGCTGTACCAGGCGTTTGCGGACTACGAAACGATGATGGAGCTGACAGAGCGTCTCGTGTCGGAGACGGCGCTCGAAGTGGTCGGGTCCCTCGAGCTGGAGTGGGACGGCCACACCGTGGACCTCACCCCCCCCTGGACCCGGATCGCATTCTTCGATTCGATCGAGCGACATGCGGGCATCGATGCACGGTCCGCCTCGACCAAGGAGCTCGAGGCTCTGCTTCTGCAGGCCGGACGGGACGACGCCGCGCAGCAGGGACGAACGAAGCTGCTGGACGCGATGTTTTCGGAATGGGTCGAACCGGAACTCGTGGATCCGACCATCGTGTTCGACTACCCGATCGAGATGAGCCCACTGGCGAAGCCGAAACGTGGAGACCCGGAGCTGGCGGAGCGGTTCGAGGTTATCGTGGCTGGGACGGAACTGGTAAACGCGTTCAGTGAGTTGAACGATCCCGTCGATCAGTGGAACCGGTTCGCGGAACAGGCCCGAGCTCGTGCTGCCGGTGACGCGGAAGCACAGGGACTCGATCATGACTACGTCCAGGCGCTGGAGTACGGGCTCCCGCCGACGGGCGGAATGGGTATGGGGATCGATCGACTCGTGATGCTGTTGACCGGCAGGACGACGATCCGGGAGGTGATTCTGTATCCTGTGTTGCGTGAAGGCGATGGTTAGCACGCCTCCGTCGAGTCACGGGAATCGCCGCCTCTACGGCTACATCGCGCGCCGCTATCTGTCGAGTCGGCGCGGTCGTGGCTTTCTGTCCCTGATCACGTGGATCGCGATCGGGGGGGTGGCCGTGGGCGTCATGGCACTCATCGTGGTGATTGCCGTCATGTCGGGGCTGCAGACAGACCTGCGTGAGAAGATCCTCGGGGCGAATTCCCACGGGATGGTCCTGGAGCTGGGTGAGACCGTGCGCATGGAGGCCTGGCAGTCGGTCCTCGACCGACTGCTCGAGGACGAGGATGTGGTCGCGGCGGCTCCGTTCATCTACACGGAGGTAGGCCTCAACGTCCCCGGAGGAAGCTATTCGGAAGGCGCCGTACTCAGGGGGATCCTCGACGACTCGATCGCCCTGGCCGTGACGGAAATCGACGAACACCTGGTCTCCGGACAGATGCCGTTCGGAGAAACGGAATCGGGAAGACCCGGAATCCTGCTCGGGGCCAGTCTCGCCGATCGACTGGGCCTGTTTCCCGGCCGGCAGGTGACGCTCGTGTCATTCCAGGGTGCGGAACTCACGCCGACGGGGATTCAGCCCCAGATGCGCCTGTACGAGGTCACGGGTCTGTTCGAGACCGGACTGTATCAGTATGACACGAAATTCGCCTACGTCGATCTCGGCTCGGCCCAGAGCCTGCTCAAAATGGGCACCACGGTAACCGGGGTCGAATTCAACGTTCGGGACCCGTGGAATTCCGGAGAAGTCTCCGACCGCATCGAGGCCGATCTCGGTTTTCCGTACCGGGTCGACGACTGGCAGAAGCAGAACGCCAGCCTGTTCTCAGCGCTCAAGCTCGAGAAGTTCGCGATGGGGGTGATCCTGCTGCTGATCGTGCTCGTGGCGTCGTTCAATATCGTGTCGACGCTGATCATGGTGGTGACGGACAAGATCCGGGAAATCGGAATCCTGCGAGCCATGGGACTAACGGCTAAGGACATCACACGAATATTCGTGCTTCAGGGAGTCGTGATCGGCTTCATCGGAACCGCGCTCGGTACCAGCCTGGGAATCATCCTCTCGCTGCTTCTGAAACGTTACAAGTTCATCACACTGCCGGGGGACGTGTATTTCGTCGACAAGCTTCCGGTGGACCTGAATCTGCCGGACGTGCTGACGATCGTCGTGGCTTCGCTGGTGATATCGTTCATCGCCACTCTGTATCCGGCCCGGCGCGCAGCCGAATACACTCCGGTCGAGGCGATCCGGCATGAGTGAGTCGACTGGAGCAGCGCCTGTCCACGAGGCATCACCGATCGTCGCCGAACAGGTCGAGCGGACGTTCGAGGGTGCCACGGGTGATCCGATCCGGGTGCTGCGAGGGGTCGACCTGGTCGTCGAGCGTGGAGAGACAGTCTCGATCGTCGGACCGAGCGGGGCAGGGAAGTCGACGCTCCTGCATGTACTCGGCGGTCTCGATCTGCCGACGTCCGGTCGCATTTCTCTCGGCGGACGGGACCTCTCCCGAATGAGCGACCAGGAGCTCGCCCGGGTGAGGAATGAGTATGTCGGGTTCGTATTTCAGTTTCACCACCTGCTCCGCGACTTCACGGCGCTGGAGAATGTGATGATGCCTCAGATAATTGCAGGCGCGGATCGGTCCCGGGCCCGGGACCGATCCCTGGAGCTACTGGACCAGGTCGGTCTTTCCGCGCGGGTCGAGCACCGGCCGGCGAAGTTGTCGGGCGGCGAGCAGCAACGGGTCGCGGTGGCGCGTGCCCTGGCGAATGAACCCCCCGCGTTGCTGGCCGATGAACCGTCGGGCAACCTGGACAGGGAAACGAGCGAGCGCCTGCACAAGGTGCTCTTCGACCTCGTAAAGCACCACGACACGGCGCTCGTCGTCGTCACCCACAACACCTCCCTCGCTGAGCGCACGGACCGGGTGCTGGAGCTCCGGGACGGAATCCTTCGACGAATTTCCGCCTCCGACGAGGGGTCGAAAGCGGCTGGTGAGCCAGGCGATGACTGACGGCATGCTGTGCGACGAATGCGGAGAGAGACCTGCCGAGATTCAGCTCACGACGATCGAGGAGAGCGAGATGAAGACGCATCATCTCTGCACGGTCTGCGCGACTGAGAAGGGCGTCTCGGCCACCCCGTCGGCGAAGGCGCCACTCGTCGATTTTCTCGCCCAGCTGGGAAAGACCGAACAGCAGGAATCCTCCAGAGAGTCGGGCGAGCCCTGTCCGTACTGCGGAACGACTTCCGCTGATTTCCGGCGCACTGGACGCCTCGGGTGTGCCGAGTGCTGGGCCCATTTCGACGGCCGGCTGCGTGGCCTGGTCCGCCGGCTCCAGGGATCTGCCCAACATGTCGGCAAGCTGTACGTGCACTCCGGATCCGATCTCGGAGACCGACTCGCGCAACTGGCTGGAATGCGACGTCGTCTCAAGCGTGCCATCGAGACCGAGGACTTCGAGACAGCGGCCGATCTGCGGGACCGGATCCGGGGAATGGAGGCGTCGGACTGATGCAGAACGGGGGGACGCTCGACGGCAGGGGGATCGCCTGGCTCGCGGGTGGAGGCGACGAGGGAGAGATCGTGCTCTCGACCAGAGTGCGACTGGCCCGCAATCTCCAGGGCTTTCCGTTCCCGATCAGGGCGGGTGTCGAAGACTCCGGCAGGATCCTGGACCGGGCTCGTGCTGCGATCGAAGCAGCCGATTCATTGCGCGAGGCGACCGTCTGGACGATCGACGACCTGGATCCGACAGAGCGGAATCTGCTGCTCGAGCGACACCTGGTCAGTCGGGAACTCGTCGAACGGGCGGGTGAAGAGCCTGCGTTCGCGGCGCTCGCGCTCGCGGCCGACGATGACCTCGGAGTCATGGTGAACGAAGAGGACCATCTTCGTCTGCAGGGCTTCAGTCCGGGATTTGCCCTCGACCGGGCGTGGCGCCGGGTCGACCGCCTGGATGAGGAAATCGGGACGGTTCTCCCCTACGCATTTCATCATGAATTCGGGTTCCTGACCTCGTGCCCGACGAATGTCGGAACGGGACTGAGGGCGTCCGTCCTGATCCATCTTCCGGGGCTGGTATTGACCAAGGAAATCAACAAGGTTCTCGAAGGTATTTCTCAGGTTGGCCTGACGTATCGAGGCCTGCACGGTGAGGGATCCGAGGTCGTGGGCAACCTGTTCCAACTCTCCAACCAGACCACGCTCGGAAAGACGGAAGAGGAACTGGTCGACCACCTCGCGCGCGTGGCCGGGAAAGTGATCGACTATGAACGGAGCGCCAGGTCTGTGCTGATCAGGGAGGCGCCGACCGTGCTGGAGGACAAGGTCTGGCGGGCCTATGGGATCCTTCGCACGGCTCGAAGTCTGTCCACGCGAGAAATGCTGAACCTGATGTCGGGGCTTCGCCTGGGCGTGGCTCTGAAACTCATCCGGACGCCCAGGGTACAGACGCTCAACGAGATCCTGGTCCTCGGACAGACCGCGCATCGCAGTCGGGATGTCGGGGGTAGCCTTGACGCCGCTGAGGCGGATGTCGCTCGAGCGGCCTACGTTCGAGACCGACTCGCGGCGGAGGATGAGTCGACGTCGGCCGGGAGCGACACTCCGAACGGGGAACCGAACTGAACCGGGGCGGTGAAGCCGTCGCCAGAGGTGTGAATGAATTACAACTTCACTGATCGAGTCCGGAAGGTCCTGGCAATGGCCCGCGAAGAGGCGGTCCGTGTGCAGCACGATTATGTCGGGACAGAGCATATTCTCCTCGGCCTGATTCGCGAGGGAGAAGGTGTAGCCGCAGAAGTGCTGCGGAATCTGGCGGCAGATCTGGACGATCTGTTGCGCCTCGTGGAAGAGAATATCCGGCCTGGAAAAGCGACGACTCCGATCGGAGAGCTTCCCTATACGACTCGAGCCAAGAAGGTGCTTGAGTACGCGATGGCCGAGTCCCGCGAATTGAATCACAGCTACGTGGGCACGGAGCACCTCCTCCTCGGTCTGTTGCGGGAGGAACGCGGTCTGGCCGCAAAGGTCCTCGGGGAACTCGGGATTGGTGTGAATGAGGCGCGGGCCGAGATGCTGAAGCTGCTCGGCACGGACATGCCGGCCGCATCCCTGGAGCCCGGACCGCCAATCTCTTCCGCAAGGGAAGAGGGCAAGTCGAAGACGCCCGCGCTCGATCACTTCTGCAGAGACCTCACGGAGCTCGCCGAGGAAGGCAAGCTCGATCCGACGATCGGGCGCGAGGCTGAAATCGAGCGCGTGATGGAGGTGCTGTCGCGGCGCAAGAAGAACAACCCCGTGCTCATCGGTGAACCGGGAGTCGGAAAGACGGCGATCGTCGAGGGCCTGGCGCAGAAGATCGTGAGAGCGGATGTGCCGGAGAGCCTGAAGGAGCATCGGGTCCTGGCGCTGGACATGGCGGCAGTTATCGCGGGAACGAAGTACCGGGGCCAGTTCGAAGAACGATTGAAAGCGATCGTGAACGAGATCTCAGGGAAC
>JAENXO010000597.1 GCA_016649455.1 Gemmatimonadota bacterium
AGCCGGCCAGGGCGAAGAAGGCCGTCGAGCCGGTCGAGGTCGAGGCTCCGGTCGTCGTGGTAAAGCCGGTCGAGGTTGAAGCACCGGTGGTCGAGGCCGAGCCGGCAGTCGTGGAGCCTGCGGAGGTTCCGGCCGAGGTGGACGCAACCGACACGGCCAGGAGCCTCGCCAAAGAGAACGGAATCGATCTCACGACAATAGAGGGAACGGGCAAGGAAGGCCGGATCCTGAAGTCCGATGTCGCGAAGGCGATCAAGGCACGGGAAGGGAAGTGACTCATGGCGCATAAAAAGGGAGTCGGGTCGAGCCGCAATGGCCGCGACAGCAATCCGCAGTACCTGGGCGTCAAGAAGTACGGCGGCCAGGTAGTGATCGCGGGGAACATCCTCGTCCGCCAGCGCGGCACGCGGATCCATCCGGGCCGCAATGTCGGGCGCGGCAATGATGACACGCTGTTCGCTCTGTCAGACGGCGTCGTGACGTTCGCCAATCAGCGCGGCGGACGGAAGATCGTCAGCGTCCTGCCTGCCTGAGGCTTTCTCTGCTCTGTACACCGAGGCCCCGGCCGATCCTGGATCGGCCGGGGCCTTCTTGCATCCGGATAGTTCGTTCGCGGTCGGCGCGGCGAGCGACGGGTCAGGACCCGCGGAACTGAGGCTCCCGCTTGTCGAGGAACGCCCCGACTCCCTCGTCCTTGTCGTCGGTGGCGAACAGCATGCCGAACCAGGCTCGTTCGAATTTCAGGCCCTCGTCCAGCGGCATCCGCCGCGCCGCGAGAATCGTCTCCTTGGCTGCCTGCAGAGCGATCGGGGAACGGCTTCCGATCGTCCTGGCGAGCGTCAGCGTCGCCTCCCGAAGCTCCTCGGGGGGATAGACCTGTTCGACCAGGCCGATGCGCGCGGCCTCTTCTCCCCCGATCATCGCGCCACTCATGATAAGTCTCATGGCGTGACCCTCGCCGACGAGTCGCGGCAGCCTTTGAGTTCCTCCTCCGCCCGGAATGATCCCCAGATTGACTTCTGGCTGGCCGAGCCGGGCCTTTACGGACGCGATCCGCATGTCGCAGGCCATTGCCAGCTCGCAGCCGCCGCCCAGGCAGAACCCGTTGATCATCGCGATGATCGGCTTCGGGAACTCTTCCATCAGGGAGTAGATGTTTCCGGCCTGCATCGACCGATACTGTTCGACTGCCCTCGCATCCTTGAACTCGGCGATGTCGGCTCCCGCGATGAATGCCTTCTCTCCGGCCCCGGTGATCACGACGACGCGAACGTCGTCATCCGAGGCCAGCTGCCTGAAGGTTTCGAACAGCGCCTTCCGGACCTCGCCGTTCAGCGCATTCATCTTGTCGGGCCGGTTGATCGTGAGCAGGGCGATCCGCCCCTCCAGCTTCTCTACCAGGAGAACGTCGCTCATAGTGAGTTCCTTTCGTCAGTCCCAGCGATAGAAGCCCTCTCCGGACTTCTTTCCGAGTTTGCCTTCCTCGACCATCCGTTCCAGCAGTTCCGGGGGCCGGAATCTCTCGTCGCCCAGCTCCCGGCTGAGATACCGCGCGATCTCGAGCCTGACATCCAGGCCCACGAGGTCCGTGAGTCGGAGCGGCCCCATCGGGTGCCGGTACCCGAGCTCCATGGCCCGGTCGATGTCCGCCGGGGAAGCGACGTCCTCCTGCACCATGCGGATCGCTTCGAGCCCGAGGGCCAGGCCAAGCCGGGAAGACGCGAAACCGGGGCTGTCACGGACGACGATCGGCTGCTTGCCGAGGCGCACGGCGAACGCTCGGGCCTGCTCGACCGCGCG
>JAENXO010000398.1 GCA_016649455.1 Gemmatimonadota bacterium
CGGCAACTCGAGGCCGGGTAGTGATCGATCGTCGTCCAGATGGCGCCGGCTTACCTCGTTTCGCCGTCCAGGGTCCGCACCTTCGCGCGCGCATCGTCGACCAGCGGCTTCAGCTCAGGATCCGCGTCGTGCCACATATCAACAAAGGCCGAGAAGTGCTCGATCGCGGCGGTCGTGTCGCCCAGGGCCAGGTAAACGTCTCCAAGGCGTCGGAGAGCGTAGGGCCGGAGTGGAGGCCAGAACGAATCGTCCTTGAAGTTCAACCGGTAGCTGCTGAGGACACTGTCGTACTGTGCCCCTGCTTCCTCCAGCCGTTCCAATGCCGCGTACGCGTCTGCCTCGAGAACCCGGCTGTGGATGCGCGCAATGCCGTAGTCGTCAAGTCTGGCCTGGCGCAAATGCTGCAGGCTGGCTTCGGGATCCCCCTGTTGGCCGGCGATCACTGCTCGGACGATTTCCGCGATAGCCCCGGTATGGAAGCCGCCTGACTCGGCCAGCATGTCCATTCGCTCCAGCATGCCGCTCGCTCGATCCGTCTGGCCGGCCAGCGCGTATCCGTAGGCGATCATCCCCAGCCTGAAGTGCTCCCAGCGGGCCGTCTCTGCCGGTGGCTCCGCCGCCGCGTCGTCCAGGGCGGGAACCACAGTCTCGGGAGTGCCGGCCACCCACGCCGCGATTGTCTGAAAGACCAGAACGATGGAGTACTCGGAGCCGGCGGTGCCAAATTCGAACCTGGCAGTGTCCGAGAGGGCGAGAGAGCGAGCCAGCTGTCCTCTCGATGCTGCTGTGGCTGCCATGTAGAGATAGGTCTTGCCGCGCACATACCCCGTCGACGAACCGACAAATTCCCGGCACATGGAGTCGACCCGGGCGAAGTCGCCAGCGTAGTAGGCGTTAAGCGCTGCTCCGGGGTCACGAAACGGCAAGCCGGGAAACCGCTCGGACAATTCGGACAGAACGGAGTCTGCCAGCTCGAACCGTCCCAGCGACCGGGCGGCACTCATCGCATTCCAGTACGCGGTCCATCGATCCGGATCCTGCTCCATGCTGCTGAGATATCGCTCGAGCGCCTCTTCATATCGGCCCATGTTCTCGAGCGCGTCGCCCAGATTGTTGGCGGCCCCTGAGTTATCCGGGTCGAGGACCAGCACCAGCTCGTAGTAGTGCGCGGTGGAGTCCAGGTAACCGCGATCGGCGTGGTACTTGGCGCTGGAGAGGTACCGCTCGCGCTTCGGAAGGCGTTCGCCGAATCGATACGCTCGTTCGCTGGCGGCCAGGGCCTCGTCCATCCGGGACATGTTGTTGTGCCCGATGGACAGCGCCAGGTGCGCGGCGGCGAAGCTCGAATCCAGGGACACCGCTCTCTCGAATAGCGGCATGGCAGCATCGATCTCGCCGACTCGGCTGAATTCCAGCCCCAGCGCGTACAGCTCGAGGGCTTCCAGTGAAGCCGTGGTGACCTCAGGCAGAGGCTTGCTTCGCCGAATGCTGAGCAGGGACTCCCCGAGGTGACGGCGCAGCGATCGCGACAGCGCTTCGAAGGCATCCAGCAGGTCCGCCTCACCGTTCGCAGCCTCCCGCACCCGAACGGCGACCTCCCCCGTGCCGGTCTCGATGATCTGCGCCGAGAGCTGATAGCCGGAGCCAACCGGAATGACTCCGCCGCTGACAACCGCTGGATACGCCTGGCGCCGCGCGATATCCAATCCGGTCGTGACGTCCACCCGAGCGGTGTCCGGAAGCTGCATCCGCGCGAGGGCCCTTCGCAGTGTCTCATCGCCGACCACGCGCACGTATTCCGACTGATCGAGGTCAGTGATCACTGCCTGTCTGAGGGCGAGTCCCAGCGCCGGATCGCCGGTCCCGTTTTCGAATTCCGTCACCAGCACCCGGTCACGTTCATTGAAGAAGCCGGCGGCAGCCGGCTTCACCGTGCCTGGCAGGCCGCCGAACCCGAAATGCCAGATGGCCGCGATCACAGCAACGGCGATTGCCACAGACCCGATCCGCGTCCGTTTGCGCGATTGTCCAGCCGCCTGGTGGGCGGAATCCTCGAGGGCGGAAGCGAATTCGCCGGTCGTGGAGTAGCGGTCCGCCGGAGTGCGGGACAGGGCCTTCAGGACCACCGCTTCCATCGCGGGCGGCACCGAATTCCGGATCGTGACCAGGCCCGGCACCTCGCCCGCCGCTCGCCGCGCTCGGATGGCCTGCGGCGTCGGCCCGTCGAACGGCGGCTCTCCCGCCAGCATCTCGTAGGTCACACACGCCAGGGAGTACGTGTCACTGCGACCGTCGATGTCCCTCTCACCCTCTGCCTGCTCGGGACTCATGTAGACGGGCGTTCCGGCCACCAGTCCCACCTCAGTCAGGTCGTCTCCGGCGACGGAATGGACGGCCTTTCCGATGCCGAAGTCGGCGACCACCGCCTCCCCGGATGAAAACAGAATGTTCCCCGGTTTGATGTCCCGGTGAATGACCCCGCTGTCATGAGCGCAGTCCAATGCCAGGGCCACCTCGCGTGTGATGCGGAGCACATCGTCCAGCGGTAGCTGCTTCTCCCGGCCCAGCCGCTCGGCGAGAGTCTCCCCCTCGATGAAGGGCATGACGAAGTACAAAATACCGTTCGCCTCGCCCGAGTCGTGGAGCGGGAGGATATGGGGGTGCGTCAGCCCGGCGACGAGATCGATCTCACGCAGGAACCGATCGGTCCCGACCACCTGCGCCAGATCCGGGTGGAGAGTCTTGATCGCGACTTTCCGCCCGTGCTTCAGATCACCTGCCAGGAATACCGTGGCCATGCCTCCACGGCCGATTTCCCGTTCAACTGTGTAGCGGTCGGTGAGGGCAGCTCTCAGGCGGTCGAGCAGGTCGGACATGGCTGACTCCCGAATGGGATGACATTAGTATACCATCCTCCTGCCGAAACGCCCAAGATGGCGAGTTCCCGCGCCTTCAAGGAATTCTCGATCGAATTCGGCCGCCGGTGTGCACGTATGTTGAAAATCTGAACCGTGGGAAACTTCTGAGGCAGGAGATGTCGGAAATGGCTTCGACTCATGA
>JAENXO010000407.1 GCA_016649455.1 Gemmatimonadota bacterium
CCGGGCCAGACGAGGTCTCAGGGTGACCCAGAAGATTCCGGAGGGTGCGCGGCAGCTCTCCGTCGTGATTCCGGTGTTCAACGAGAGCGCGACGATCGAGCAGGTTGTCAATCGCGTCAACGAAGTCTCGCTCAAGATCGAACTCGTCGCCGTGGACGATGGATCGACGGACCGGTCGCTGGAGATTCTCGAGCGACTGAAGAAAGACGGCCGTATCGACCAATTGATCGTCCACGAGTCAAATCGGGGCAAGGGTGCCGCGCTCAAGACCGGGTTCGCGGCAGCTGGCGGTGACATCATCATCGTACAGGATGCAGATCTCGAGTACGATCCGAACGAATATCACAAGCTCCTGCGACCGATCCTGGACGGGAAGGCCGACGTAGTGTTCGGCTCCCGGTTCATGGGAGGTGAGCCACATCGCGTCCTTTACTTCTGGCACTACGTGGGGAACCGATTCCTTACGATTCTGTCGAACATGGTGACGAATCTGAATCTCACCGACATGGAAACCTGCTATAAGTGTTTCCGGCGGGAGGTGATTCAGGGCATGAGCATCCAGGAGCGTGGGTTCGGTGTCGAGCCAGAGCTGACGGCCAAGGTCGCAAGAGGCGGCTGGAGCGTGTATGAAGTCGGAATCTCGTACAGTGGACGTACGTACGCGGAGGGAAAGAAGATCGGCTGGAAAGACGGCTTTCGCGCGATCTGGTGCGTTCTCAAGTATGGACTGCTCGGACGTGGAAAAGTCGCTACGGTACAGTCGGGTGACGCTGCGCAGGCCTGAGATGCGGAGACTCGTGTCGGTGTCGAGGCGCCTGGTCACCGGATCTGTGTTCCTGTTCGCCGTTGCCTGCGGTGGTGGAGGGCAGGAGACGGCAGTCGATCGGGGCGATCAACTGCTCGCGGCAGGGCACGCGGAAGCGGCCGTTGCGGAGTACAAGCTCGCTCTGCGCCAGTTCGGGCCGGAGCCTGATATCCTGCTGCGCCTTGGCCATGCCTTCGCGGCCACAGGGGACGTCGATGCGTCGCTCGAGTACTTGCGGCCTTTGCTCGAGTCCGGCTCTGAGCACCAGTTCCAGGTCGCGGCTGAACTGTCCGAAGCCGCGCGGGTAGCTCGTGAGCGGGGCTCTCCGGACAACATGGCCCGTGCGATGGAGCCGGTGCTCTCGTTGGGGATCGGAATGGTGCCGGAGGACCTGCGCTATTCGCTGGCCGGGTACTACGCCGAGTTCAGCGACTGGAATCGGGCCATTCCCCTGTACCTGGCGGTACTGGAAGGGGAGGAGCCTCCCTCTGAGGCCGTGCTGGAGACGGCGCGCGCCTTCCAGGAGGTCGGCGGATGCCGGGAGGCGCTCGCGTATTTCGAACAGTACCTGGAGACGGCGAGCAGGCGGATTCGGGCAGAAATAGCTTGGGAATACGGTTCCTGTCTGTACGAAGTGGCGATCGCGGATCGGGCGCAGGGCAGACCCGGCGACGCTGCGGACAAGCTCGATCTACTGATCGACCAGGGAGTGCCGCGCAACCTGCTCGACAAGGCGCATTACAACCGGGGAGAAATTCGACTGCAATTCGGCGATCTGGCCGGGGCGGAGTCGGACTTTCTGGCGGTACTTGAGTTGAATCCGGTTCGAACCGGTTCGCTGGTTCGTCTCGCGGAGGAGAGAATTCGTGAGATCCGGTTCGGAGTCCGATAGATGAGAGGGACTGAAGGACAGGGAATGGGACGGCGGGAACCTGATTGTCGGTACGGACCGGGCCTGATCCCGGTCGCATTGCTGTCGCTCCTCGTGGCGTGCGGACCGAGCATGCCTCCACCGGACTCGACGCCGCGCCAGCGCTTTGACTGGTCCGCCGAGCGGTTCGAACAGGGCAAGTATTCGCAAGCGATTCGTGGCTTCCGGGACCACCTGTTTCGCGACCCGCTCGATCCCACCGCCGATAGTGCGCGGCTGATGCTCGCAGAGTCGTATCTCGAGTCCGACCAGGAACTCCTGGCGGCGAACGAATTTCGACAACTCGCCACGACCAGACCGAACAGCCCCCTGGCGGATGATGCCCAGTTCGGAATCTGCCGCTCCTACTGGGCCATGTCTCCGAGCATTCCTCGGGACCAGGACTTTACCCGCAAGACTATCGAGGAATGCTCGCGTCTGGTCGAATTCTACCCGAGGAGTCCGGTCGTAGCCGACGCGCGTTCGATGGGCGAGGAGGCGAGACAGAAGCTCGCCACGAAGGAGATGACAATCGGCAAGTGGTATTTCGGTCGGCGAATGTACGAGTCGTCGATCATCTACCTGGAGTCGGTGCTCTTGAATTACCCCGGCTCGGCCGTCGAACCGGAGGTGCTGGGGCTGCTCCGCGACGCTTACCGGTACGTCGGATTTCGACGTGAGGCGGAACAGATCGAGGCCCGTCTGCTGGAAACCTATCCGGACAGCCGAGAGGCCAGGGACATCGAGAAGTCGGATGGTTCCGGCTCCGAATGAACAGTCGGCGGATCGGCGTGTTCGGCGGTGTCTTCGACCCGCCGCATCTCGGCCACCTCGTGGTAGCTCAGGACTTGATCGAGAGGCTGGACCTGGATCTCCTGCTGATCGTCCCCTCGGCGCGACCGCCGCATCGGGAGGCTGTCCTGGGCGCGGAAGAGCGGCTGTCGCTGGCCCGGACTGCATTCGGTGGCGATCCGAGAATCGGGGTCAGCGACATCGAGCTGCGGCGACCGGGCCCGTCGTGGACCGTGGACACACTGGAGGAAATTCAGAAGCTCTGGGAACCGGACGAACTGCTACTCGTGATCGGTGTCGATCAATATCGCAATTTCGACAGCTGGCGTAATCCGGAGAGAATCCTGGAGCTGGCCGATCTGGCAGTAATGCCACGGGATGGAGAGCTCCCGCGGAAGGACCCTCGCTACCCGTTTGTTGCGGCACCGGTGACCCGCGTCGACGTATCGAGCACGCGTGTCCGGGACAGAC
>JAENXO010000457.1 GCA_016649455.1 Gemmatimonadota bacterium
CTCCTGGTGCGTTCCCGTCTCGACGAGATGACTGTCCTCGAGGACCAGGATGAGGTCCGCCTCGGCCACGGCGGAAACCCGGTGAGACACCACGATCGAAGTCCGACCGCGCATGTAGCCCTTGAGCCCCCGCAGGATGCGCTCTTCCGTCACAGTATCCACCGCCGACAGCGCGTCATCGAGGATCAGGACCGGGGCATCCCGCACCAGGGCACGGGCGATCGTGGCCCGCTGCTTCTGACCGCCGGACAGATTCACGCCGCGCTCGCCCAGGGGAGTCTCCAGCCCCGCCGGAAGGTCGACGAGCGTCTCGGTAAGCGCCGCAATCTCGACTGCCTCATCCACATCCGTGCCACCGGCGAGTTCGATGTTGCGGCGCAACGTCTCGCTGAATAGAAACGGATCCTGCGGGACCATCGCCACCGCCCGCCGGAGCTCGTCGAGTTCGAGGTCCTGCACGTTCACTCCATCCAGGCGCACGCTGCCGCGCGTGGTGTCGTACAGCCTCGGAATCAGCCGGACGATGGAACTCTTTCCGCTGGCTGTCGCTCCGACCACCGCGACCGTCTGCCCGGCGGTGATCCGGAACGAGACCCCTTCGAGCACCCAGCGCTCGGTGCCCGGGTAGCGGAACCAGACGTCTTCGAATTCGATGTCCCCTCGAACCTGCGACAGGACCACGGGGTGCTCGGGATCGGTGATTACCGCCGGTTCGGCGAACAGGGCGTCGATTCGACTCATGCTGGCCGCACCGCGCTGGACCAGGTTCGTAACCCAGCCGACCGCGATCATCGGCCACATGAGCAGCGTGAGATAGAATCCGAACGCGATGAAGTCTCCAACCGTGATCTGGCCATCGATGATCTGACGTCCGCCGAGCCACAGCACGACGACGGCGGCGAGTCCCCCGAACAGCTGGAGAGTCGGGAAGAACCCTCCCCATACCCGGGCCAGGGCCATGTTGCGGGACATGTACTCCCGGTTCAGTGCGGCAAAGCGCTCCGACTGATCCTGCTCACGGACATAGGCCTTCACGATCCGGATTCCGGCCAGGTTCTCCTGCGCGAAGTTCGAAATGGTCGAATACTGTTCCTGGATCTGCTCGAAGCGCGTATGGATCCGGCGGCCGAACCACACCACGGCGATCGGGAGGATGGCCATCGGGATCATCGCGAACAGCGTCAGACTGGGACTGATCCAGATCATCAGGACAAGCGCGAAGATCGAGATCGTCGCGGTGTTCACCATATACATGATCGCCGGACCGGCGACCATGCGGACTGCGAGAACGTCGTTAGTGGCCCGGCTCATCAGGTCGCCGGTGCGCCACCGGTCGTAGAACTCCGGCGGCAGCCGCAGCAGGTGAGCGAACAGGTTGTCCCGCAGGTCCGTCTCGATGCGGCGACTGATCCCGTTGAGCAGCTCACGCATGCCGTAACGAGCCACACCGGCCAGCAGCGCCGTTCCCACGATCAGCAGGGAATAGCGGACCAGCACGGTCGTGCTGAGCTCGATCGCCAGGGAGTCGATGGCCTGCCTGATGAGCCACGGCCCGAGAATCGTGAAGAAATTCCCGACCACCACGAGCGCGAGACCCGCGATCAGGCCTTTCCGATACGGTCGGAAATAGGGCAGGAGGGTCTGAAACGCCTTCAATTCCCGGCTCCTCCCATCCTTTCCGAGTGCTTTCCTGATCCGATCGATCGGTGGCCAAGGTGACCCGCGGGCCGGGAATATATATCTTGCCTCGATCCACAGGACCACCGCGCGGTCGGTACCGGGCCGGTGATGGGCACCCGAGAGGAGAGCACTCGAGCATGAAGAAGACGGTTCGCTGGACGGCCGCGCTGACCGCGCTGGCCCTGATAATGATGCCGGTCGCCTGCGGTGGGGGTGATGGAGACTCCCAGGCGGACGTCGACCGCGAGATGGATCTCGCCCTGGCGCAGACAGACTCGGCGACGCTGGCCGACATCCAGAAGAAGATCGACGAGGAGACGGGGGCGCAAACCGCGAAACCGAAGCCGACTCCACCACCGACCACGACCCCGAAGCCGAAGCCCGGGCCTCAATTCGCCGAGTACTCGGTCGGACAGGGCACGCGGTTCCAGGTGACGTTGGACCAGGAGCTGAGTACGAAATTTTCGGCAGTCGGCGACCTGTTCACGACCACGACCGTCGCCCCGCTCATGGATGGCGACAATGTCGTCATTCCGGCAGGTACCAAGATCCGGGGAGAGGTCACGCAGGCGCAAAAATCCGGGGGATCCGGAAAGCCCGCGATTCTGACCGTGAAGTTCGAGAACTTCACGGTTGACGGCCAGACGTATCCGATCTCACTGTCGATCACCGAGGCCACGGTCGAGACCGTTGGCCGGGACGATACGGGCGACAAGGCTCTGAAGATCGGCGGAGGCGCCGCGGCCGGAGCTCTCATCGGACAGCTGATCGGGAAGAACACGGGAGCCACGATCGCGGGAGCCGTCGTCGGAGCCGCCGCCGGCACGGGCCTGCAGATGGCGACCGAGGATGTGGACGCGATCATCCGCGAAGGAACGCAGATGACCGTGGAGACGGACGC
>JAENXO010000119.1 GCA_016649455.1 Gemmatimonadota bacterium
CTCTACACGTCGCGCTGTAATCCCCTGCTCCAGAGCGGCCCGATCGCGGTCGCCATGCTCATCGTGCTCATCGTCACGGGCCTGTACCTGCTCATTTTCTATCGGATCGGAGACCCGTACGGATCCGTTTCACGCATCGTCGGCCAGTCGTGGGCCGGGCGGTGGATCCGGGCCCTGCACCGATTTGCCTCCGACGCTGCGATCGTCGCCATCGCGGTGCACGCGTTCCGCATGTTCGTTCGAAGGCGGAGCTGGGGACCGCGGGCACTGGCATGGATCTCCGGATTCATGCTGCTCGGCCTGTACCTGCTGATCGGCTGGACCGGCTTCGTGATGGTGTGGGACGTCCAGGGTCAGCTGTTGGCAGAAGAAGGCGCTCGTTTCCTCGACGTTCTGCCAATATTCTCAGAGCCGATCGCCCGGACGTTCATCGGCGAACGGACGATGCCGGGCGCGTTCTTCTTCCTCAACTACTTCCTGCACATCGCGGTACCGCTGGGGATCGGGCTGTTCCTGTACATTCACGTGAGCCGCCTGGCCCGACCGACGATTCTGCCGCCGCGACGGCTGTCATGGGTCCTCGTGGGACTTCTCACCGCGCTGGCGATCGCCTGGCCTCCGCCACTTGGCCTGATCGCCGACCCCGGACGCCTCGTCACCTCGGCGCCGCTCGACTGGTTCTACGCGTTCTGGCTGCCCGTCACCCGGCAGTTGCCCGCATGGGCCGTCTGGGCCGTCGGCGGGGCCGTCGTGCTCGCCGCGTTCACCGCGCCGATCTGGACCCGCCCGGGAGAAGAGGCCCGTCCCCCGGCATCGTTCGTGGACCCCGCCATCTGCGTCGAATGCGTCCAGTGCTCGATCGACTGCCCCTACGACGCGATCGAAATGGTCACCCGGCTGGCCGACGACGTTCGCTCCGACCTGGTGGCCCGGGTGGACCCGGCCTCCTGCGTGAGCTGCGGCATCTGCGCCGGCTCGTGCGCCCCGATGGGAGTGGGTCCGCCGGGCCGTACGGGCCGCGATCAGCTCGAGCAGGTGCGCCGTTACATCCAGAATTCTCCGCCGGACCAGTCCGGCGTGGTGCTCGTTGCCTGCTCGTACGGCGCCGGCGACCTCAGCCAGGAGGAGCGGTTCGAAGGGGCTGCCGTCTACCCGGTCGAATGCGCCGGAAGCCTTCACACATCAGTGGTCGAACTGCTAGTGCGGGGCGGCGCCGGAGGCGTGCTGGTCGCAGCCTGCCCGGGACGGGACTGCTGGAATCGAGAAGGACCGAAGTGGGCGGCGCAGCGGATCTTCGGTGGACGCGAAGCGGAGCTCAAGGAGCGGGTGGACAGGCGGCGAGTTCGCTACGTTCAGACCGGCGCGGCCGGACGGCGGTTACTCGCCGCCGAACTGGCCAGGTTCCAGGCTGAGATCGGGGAGAGGCAGCCGGCGATGGCCGAGACTGACATCGTGATCGACACCGACTGCGATACCATAGCCGGTACGGGAGACGAACTCGCGGCGGGGACTCTGCCGTGAAGTCACCAGGCAGGCTCGTGCTCGGCGCTCTGGTAGCCGTGCTCCTCACCATCTCACTCGGGGCCCTGTCCCGCATGCCCGTTTCGGGAGCCCGCACACAGGAGGCGGCGCTGCGCCTGAGTTGGAGGCTGCGCTCGGAGGAAGCAGGCGAATGCCGCCGTCCGACGGCCGAGGAGCTCCAGGACTTGCCGACCCACATGCAGAATCCGGACGCTTGCTACAGTCAACTCCCCGCTTATCGGCTGCGGGTCCTGGTCGACGGAAACGAGCGATTCGACGACCGGATCGAGGCGTCCGGCGTGCGGGGTGATCGGCCGCTATTCGTCTACCGTGAGCTCATGCTGCTGCCCGGTCGGCACTCCGTGCGCGTCCAGTTCTCACCCGAGGAGGCCTCCGACGCCGTCGACCTGTTCCTCGATACGTCGGTGTCGCTCGGCCCGGGAGACGTGCGCCTCGTGACTCGGAACGAGGACACCGGCTCACTCGAGATCGTGCGTCCCCGGGGATGAAACCGCTCAGCCGATGGTACGAACTCTGCAAACCGGGCATCGCCGGGTACGTGATGATCACGGTCGGCGTGGCCGCGTACGTGGCGTCGCGAGGCCAGGTGAACCTCGCTCTTGCGATCCACGCGATGCTCGGGACCGCGGTCGGCACCGCCGGATCGCTGGCGCTGAACCAGTACGCCGAGCGCGAGCCCGACGCGATCATGCTGCGCACGCGCGACCGCCCCATCCCGTCCGGGCGGATCGAGCCGGGACAGGCGCGGTGGTTCGGAAACGCGCTGGTCCTGTTCGGGCTCATGTACCTCGCCATATTTGTGGGTTGGCTCCCCACCCTGCTGTCCGCCGTCTCGGCGAGCGCCTACCACTGGGTCTACCGGCCGCTCAAGTCACGCTCGGCGCTTGCCACGCTGGCGGGCGCCGTGCCCGGTGCAATGCCAGCCCTGATCGGATCGACCGCCGCGACCGGGCGAGTGGAAGCGGCCGGACTCGCCCTGTTCGCCATCGCGTACCTGTGGCAGCTCCCGCACGTGCTGGGACTCGCGTGGATGCTCCGCGAAGACTATGCGCGAGTCGGATTCCGGCTCATTCCCCAGCGCGATGACGCTGGAAAACTGGTGGGATGGCTCATAGTCCTGGCGATTGGGTTGCTCGTGCCGGTGAGCCTCCTGCCCACGGCGCTCGGCTACACCGGCCGTTGGTACCTGGCCGGCGCCCTCGTGGCGAGTGTCACATTCCTGTGGGTCGGAGTCAGGGCTGTGCGGCCTCTGACGGATGACTCGGCCCGGCGGGTGTTTCTCGCGTCGCTGCTGTTTCACCCGGTGCTGCTGTGCCTGATGCTGGCGGATACGATCAGGATCTGAGGCCGCGGTTGCCAGCGTCCAGACTCGTCCGTGGTTCGACTACAGCCGCTCACTTGCGGGATGCCTGCGGCGGTAGCTATCCGTGAACGAGCCGATTCTTGGGCCCCAGACGATTCAGCGGAGTCACATCAGCGACGGGAGTTCACCGTGAACCGACGCTCGCCGAACCTGGCGATATTCTGGATCAGCCTGCTCGGCCTGTACCTGGAACTGCTGCTGATCCGCTGGATCGGGACCGAGATCCGGATCTTCGCCTACCTGCAGAACACAGTGCTCGTGGTGTGTTTTCTAGGACTTGGAATCGGCCTGTTCACCTCCCGGCGGACGATCTCGGCGCAGCGCGGCCTGTTCGCGCTCGTGGTTCTCGCGGCGCTGCTTGCGTTTCCGCCGTCCCGTGATCTACTCGGCATGACGAGCGGGTACCTGGCCGTCCTCGGGGAAATGAACATCTGGGATACGGGATCGGTGGACTCGGGCTTCGCCACGGCGAGCAGTCTCATCGTAGGACTATGCGTGACTTTCGGGCTGATGATCCTGGTCCTGGAGCCGTTCATTCCTGTCGGTCGGCTTCTCGGACGACTGCTGGACGAGCACCCGAGACCCATCTCAGCCTACTCGATCAATGTCGCCGGGAGCCTGGCGGGGATCTGGCTGTTTGCCGGCCTCAGCCGACTGAGTCAACCACCTGTCACCTGGTTCGTCGTGCTGGTCCTGCTCGTCCTCCCATACTTGATCGCGCGGAATCGAAGGGACTGGTTGGCATTGCTGCTGTTGGGGAGCATCACGCCGCTCGTGTTTCTGTCCGAGATGTCGAGCTCCGCGATCGAAACCGTGTGGTCCCCCTATCAGAAGCTGGAACTTCTCGCGATGAAGGAGACGGAATCGGCTGACTTTCCAGTCCCCCGCTATATGGTCCGGGTCAACAACGTCGGATACCAGGGTGTCCTGGATTTCGGCCCGGAGGCACCCGCTGCTGTCAAGCAACCCGAGTCCGGCTCATTTGCGAGTTTCAGCATCTACGACGTCCCGCCTCTCCTCCAGCCACAACCGAACCAGGTCCTCGTAGTGGGCGCAGGGACCGGGGATGACGTTACCGCAATGCTCAGACATGGTGCCGGGCATGTGACGGCGGTGGATATCGACCCCGAGATTCTGTCGATGGGCAGGGAGTATCATCCTAACCGCCCGTACGACTCCGATCGAGTTGACGCGGTGAACACGGACGCGCGTTCATTCTTCGCACGAACCCAAGAAAAATACGACCTGATCTCGTTTGGCTACCTGGATTCTCACACTACCACGTCTCTGACGAACGCCAGGCTCGACAGCTACGTGTATACCGAGGAGAGCTTCAACCGGGTGAAGGGTCTCCTCAAGGATGGCGGCGTACTCACCGTCACATTCGTGCCTATTCGTCCGTTCATCTCGGATAGAATCGCGGTTCAGCTTCGCGATGTGTTCGGAGAGGAGCCACTTGCTTTCAATGTCGTGCAGCACGCTGAAGGCGTGTATGGAATCGTATTTGTCGCCGGCGACCTGGCAACTGTCAGAACCCGACTCGCCACTTCGCCTGAGCTGGCCCGATTGAGAGGTCTGCAGAAGGACTTTCCGACCGAGTTCACCTACACGACCCCCCCGGCGACCGATGACTGGCCGTACCTGTACCTGGACCACCCGCGTATTCCGCTGCTGTTCGTGCTCCTCGCCGGCCTGCTCGGCTTGCTGGTCTTCTACGCAGAGCGGACCCTCGACCTGCCACCGACGATGAACCCGGTGAGATGGGACCGGAACGCCTGGCACTTCTTCTTCCTGGGCGCCGCTTTCCTGCTGCTCGAAGTGCAGAACATCAGCAAAGCTTCCGTCGTGCTCGGCAATACGTGGTTCGTGAACGCCGTGATCATCACGGGCGTGCTCGCCATGGTGCTGATCGCCAACGCGATCGTCATCAGGTGGCCTCGCATCCCTGTAGCACCCGTATTCGGAGTGCTCATCGCGACCGTGCTGGGCCTGTACTTCGTCGACCTCGCCCGGTTCGCATTCATGGATCCGGTCCCGAAAGCCGTATTGGTCGGGGGCCTCACAACCCTGCCGATGGTGTTCAGCGGCATCGTGTTCGCCCGCGCGTTCGCCGTGGCGACTCACAAGGACCACGCATTGGGAGCGAACCTGCTCGGAGCACTTCTCGGAGCGATTCTCCAGTCGCTAAGCTTTCTGATAGGGATCAAGGCACTCCTGCTCGTGGTGGCAGCGTTCTACGTCGCGGCCATGTTGACGCGGCCGGGGGCGGACCGGCTTGGAGCAACAGATATCGAAGCGGCTCGCACTTGAATTCGTGACACAAGAGGGAGTTCGACTTGAAGTCTGAATCCGCAAGGACGAACCTGGCGATCTTCTGGATCAGTCTGCTCGGACTGTACCTGGAGCTGCTGCTGATCCGCTGGATCGGCACCGAGATCCGGATCTTCGCCTACCTGCAGAATACGGTGCTCGTGGTCTGCTTCCTCGGGCTCGGCATCGGATTGTTCACTTCTCGCCGGACGATTTCGGCGCAGCGTGGCCTTCTGGCGCTGGTTATTCTCGCGACGGTGCTTGCCGTCCCGCTGTCTCGCGGTGCGCTCGCCCAGACGAGTCACTACTTGAGCGTGTTGGGAGAGATAAACATCTGGCGAGCGGGGATGGCCGACACGGGGACGGATGTCGTGCTGGGCCTGATCGTCGGTCTGCTGCTGACGTTTGCGCTGATGGTCCTGATCCTCGAACCGTTCATCCCTATTGGCAGACTGCTTGGACGGCTGCTTGACGAGCATCCGCGGCCGATAGTCGCCTATTCGATCAACGTCGTCGGGAGCCTTGCCGGAATCTGGCTGTTCGCGGGCCTCAGCCGACTTAGCCAACCACCTGTAGCCTGGTTCATTCTGCTTGTATTGCTCGTGCTGCCGTTTCTGCTGGCCTGTCGACCGCGTGAGTGGCTCGCCTTACTTCTGCTCGCAAGCACCGTCCCCCTGGTCTACGTGCCTCAATTGACGAGCCCCGCGGCAAAGACCGTGTGGTCGCCGTATCAGAAACTAGAGTTGTTTTCGCTGGACGAGCCCCGGACCGATGGCAGTCCTGCACCTGTTTTCCTGGTGCAGGTGAACAACGTCGGATACCAGGAGATCCTGGACTTCGGAGCATCGGAACGTGATTCCGAGGACCGCGGCCAGAGCGACCCCAGACCACGGCTCACGAGGTACGACGTACCGCCCCTCCTCCATCCTGCGCCGGCCAGAGTTCTGGTCGTCGGGTCCGGGACTGGGAACGATGTCGAAGGCCTGCTTCGACACGGGGCGGAGCATGTCACTGCCGTTGACATAGACCCCGAAATCCTGTCGATGGGAGAGACATTCCACCCGCAGAAACCGTATGATTCGGAACGGGTGGAGACGGTCAATACTGATGCGCGATCATTCTTCGCGCGTACCAATGAATCCTACGACCTCATCGTATTCGGTTTACTGGATTCTCACACGACGACATCACTGACGAACGCCAGGCTCGATCACTATGTCTACACTAAGGAGAGCTTTACTCGCGTCAAGAATCTCCTCAATGAGGGAGGTGTCCTGACGGTGACCTTCGTCGCCCTTCGTCCCTTCATTGCCGATCGACTTGCGGTTGAGTTGCGCGAAGTGTTCGAGGAAGAGCCTCTGGCATTCAATCTCGAGACATACTCAGACGGTGTGTATAGCGTACTGTTCGTGGCGGGCGACGTCGAGACTGCCCGAACGCGAGTTTCGAGC
Organism: Gemmatimonadota bacterium; assembly: GCA_016649455.1. Taxonomy (GTDB): domain Bacteria; phylum Gemmatimonadota; class Gemmatimonadetes; order Palauibacterales; family Palauibacteraceae; genus Carthagonibacter. The sequence goes on from JAENXO010000119.1 coordinate 6,667, forward strand.
GAGCCGGAACTGGGAATCCTGAGGGAAATTTCGGCCGGACGCCCCTTAAAGCCGTCATACACCACCCCGCCAGCCACCGACGACTGGCCCTACCTGTACCTGGACCATCCGCGCATCCCGCTGCTGTTCGTGCTGCTCGCCGGCCTGCTCGGTCTGCTGGTGTTCTACGCCGAACGCACGCTCGACCTGCCCCCCACGATGAACCCACGGCGCTGGGACCGCGACGCCTGGCACTTCTTCTGTCTGGGCGCCGCCTTCCTGCTGCTCGAAGTGCAGAACATCAGCAAGGCCTCGGTCGTGCTCGGCAACACCTGGCTGGTGAACGCCGTGATCATCACCGGCGTGCTGGCTATGGTGCTGATCGCCAACGCCATCGTAATCAGGTGGCCACGCATCCCGGTCGCGCCCGTGTTCGGAGTGCTCATCGCGACCGTGCTGGCCCTCTACTTCGTCGACCTCGCCCGGTTCGCATTCATGGATCCCATCCCCAAGGCCGTATTGGTGGGAGGCCTGACCACCCTGCCGATGGTGTTCAGCGGCATCGTGTTCGCACGCGCCTTCGCCGTGGCGACGCACAAGGACCACGCATTGGGAGCGAATCTGCTCGGGGCGCTTCTTGGCGCGATTCTCCAGTCGCTGAGCTTCCTGATCGGGATCAAGGCGCTGCTGCTCGTGGTGGCCGCGTTCTATGTCGCGGCCATGTTGACCCGGCCGGGGGCGGAGCGGCTCGAGGCAAGAGAGATCGAGGCGGTCCGCGCCTGATGCTTGACAGATCGAGACATCCTGCCGTGTCTCGAGCAATGAAGCGGCCGCCAGACCCGAGCCGAATCGTCACCAGGATTGCGGGAGGGAATGATGTCGGGCTGGAAACTCACAGCGATCACCATTCTGACCGGACTCTCCA
>JAENXO010000208.1 GCA_016649455.1 Gemmatimonadota bacterium
ACGAAGACCGGTGGCAGATCGTCGAATACGTCCGGGAGCTGCAGACTCGCTCGGCGGGCGGCGCGCCCACCGGGTCCAACGATACGCAGGCCGGCAATGAGTGACGAGCACAACTTGAGCGCGCATACATCGACTGTCACGCCCGAACGGGCGTTGAGCACGGTGCACGGAAGGATCAGCGGCCTCGCGGCGGGACTGTGGCTCGGCGCGGTCGCGGTGGGAATCGTCGGGTTCTTCTTCGCGTTGAGAACCGACCCCCAGCGTGCGTGGATGTCCGTGTGGTCGAACTTCCTGTTCTGGACCGCTCTCGCGCAGGCGGGCGTCATCTTCGGCGCCGTGCTGGTCATCGCCAAGGGCCACTGGGGCAAGCCGTTCCGTCGGGTCGCCGAAGCGACGGGAGCATTCCTCCCGTTCTCGCTGCTCGTGTTCGCGGGCATGTACTTCGGGGCGTCATACATCTTCCCGTGGATGAAGCCTGGTTTCGAGGGCCACATCAACCGGACCTGGCTCACGCACGACGGCGTATTCGTGCGCAACGGAATCCTGCTCGCGATCCTGTTCGCGATGAGCTGGTGGTTCCTGCGCCTGTCGCTCCGGCCTGACGCCCCGCTCATCGCGAGCAAGCAGACGGGCTGGAGGAAGAGCCTGCTCGAGCACATCGGTCGCGGCTGGCGGGGCGACGAGGAAGAGGCCGAGCGTTCACGCCGCGCACTTTCGTGGCTGGCCCCGGTGCTGATCGGGCTGTGGGTTCTCGTGTTCAGCTTCCTGTCGTTCGATCTCACGATGTCGCTGATGCCGAGCTTCATGAGCGTGATCTGGGGCGCCCTGTACTTCGTCGGCGGCTGGCTCTGCCTGCTCGCTCTCGTCGCGTTCCTGTCGCACCGCTACAAGGAGCACTACAGCCTCGAGGACATCTGGGGGAAGTGGGAGTATCACGATCTCGGCAAGCTGATGTTCGCCTTCGTGATCTTCTGGAGCTACCTGTGGTTCTCGCAGTTCCTGCCGATCTGGTACGGGAATATCGGGCGTGAGACGCAGTTCTTCGAGCTGCGAACCGAGAACGGGTTCGGTCCGTTCCTGTGGGCCCAGATGGCGCTGATCTTCTTCATTCCGTTCGCGCTGCTCCTGTGGCGCCGGCCGAAGATGCGCTCCCGTCACCTGGCGATCGTCGGGATGGTGATCCTGGTCGGATTCTGGCTCGAGCGCTGGATGCAGGTCGTGCCCTCGGTGTGGACGGGCGACGGGATTCCGCTGGGGTGGCCCGAGATCGCGATCACGCTCGGCTTCCTCGGATTGTTCGGTCTCAGCTACTCCCTGTATGCGAGCCTGACGGCCAAGATTCCGGTGAGCGAGGCCCTGATCGTCGGCGAGAGGTCGCGCGGACCCTGATGACCAAGTCGGTCGCGTGACCGAGCCGGAGCCAGGCGGACTCACCGGGATTGCCTCCAGTCCGGCAGATTCCTCCAGCCTCGTGTCGGATGTGGCGGGGTTCGTCTTCCGCCGGCCGGAAGTCTCCACGCACGTCGCGGTCGAGTCCGATTCCTGGCGCGAAGACTACACACTCCGAATCGCCCAGCGTACGGGCGTAGACGTTTCGGTGTACTCCATCCTCAATATCCACCGGATCGGAATCGACGCGCCCGTGGAGGTCGTATTCGAGGAAGTCGAGCGGTGGAACGGCGGCTCCTACTGCTGGCCGGACCACATTGCGAGGATCGAAGAGATCCCCGACGAGCAGGACGGATTCAGGGTCATATTCCTGGGGCAGACGAGGATCAGTCGCTGGCTCCGGAAGCGACTCGGACCGCGGTTCGGCATGCTGTTCCGGGCCACCGTGGCCGAGGCCCGGAGAGTCCCGAATGTTCAGGACGTCGATAATGCGCGGTTCTTCCTGTGGAATTGCTCCGGAGGCTATCCGATCGGGATCTTCTCGATCTTCGTACGGTCGTCGATTCCGGAGCGGGGAGAGACCGAGTCGACACAGGTATTCTTCGCGGTCGGCTTCAATCCGTTCGGGCGGGCGTTCCTCGGAAGGATCAGACCGGTCCGCACGGCCTGGCAGTTCGTGCACGACAGCGTCACGTCGAACGTACTGAACCGGTTTAAACAACAGTGCGAAGACAGTTTCCGCGATCTGCAGCGGGGCATCGAACGGGAGACTGACTGAGCCTGGCCTACGGGCCTGCGAACGCCTCCTCGATGATCGCCTGCTGCTCACGCGCATGCGTGGCGGCGAGCCCTCCGGCCGGACTCGCACTCTCCGGCCTCCCGATATAGCGAATCGTCAGATCGGACCCGGCGAGCCGTTCGAGCAACGGCCGCACGAATCCCCACGCGCCCATGTTCGCCGGCTCCTCCTGCACCCAGGCCAGTTCCTCGAGCGCTGGATAGGCCGCGAGGATCTCCTGGAGCTGCTCCACCGGGAACGGCTGAATCCGCTCCAGCCGGGCCACGTCCACGACGGGGCTCTCGTCCCATTGCTCAGAGCCGGTCAGGTCGTAGAACACCTTCCCGCTGCACAGCACGAGTCTGCGTACTCCTCCCCGCACGGACTCATCCCGCAGACCGGGAAGCACGGGGCTGAAGAACCCGGAACTCAGTTCGTCGAGGGTGGAACGCGCGGCCGGGTTACGAAGCAGGCTCTTCGGTGTCATCAGGACGAGCGGACGCCGGGCCGGACGGAGAGCCTGGAGACGCAGGAGGTGGAAGTACTGCGCCGGGGTCGTGAGATTCGCGACCCGAATGTTCCGCTGCGCCGACAGTTCGAGAAACCGCTCCAGGCGGGCGCTCGAGTGCTCGGGCCCCTGCCCCTCGTAACCATGCGGCAGGAGCAGCGCGAGCCTGGACTCCTGGCCCCACTTCGACCGGCCCGCGACGATGAACTGGTCGATGATCGCCTGCGCGACGTTGGCGAAGTCCCCGAACTGGGCTTCCCACAGGACGAGGGTATCCGTGGCGGTCGCGCTGTACCCGTACTCGAACCCGAGCACGGCCGCCTCCGACAACGGGCTGTTCCACACCTGGAACTGCGCCTGGTCGGGAGACACGTGCTTCAGCGCGGTCCACTTCTCTCCAGTGTTCTCATCGTGCAGCACCAGGTGGCGCTGACTGAACGTGCCGCGCTCCGAGTCCTCTCCGCTCAGCCGGATCGGAACTCCCTCGGTGAGCAGGCTGGCGAACGCAAGGCTCTCGGCATGCGCCCAGTCGATCGCGTCCTCGATCGATGACTTCCGCCGCTCGAGCTGTCGACCGAGCTTCGGAAACGGCGTGAAGCCCTCCGGCCAGCTGAAGATCACCTCGTTCAGCTCGCGCAGCCGGTCGACCCCGGGAGCCGCGAGCGCTTCGCGCCAGTCCGCTTCCTCTTCGGTCAGCGCCTCGTAGCCGCGCGGTCGTTCCCGTTCGACCTTCATTCCGATTCCGAGCGTCGTTCCCGCGGTCGTCTCGTAGACCTCCAGCTCGTCGGGACCTTCGGCGTCATCCTCACCGAGGACGTCCTGCCGTGCTTCGTTCAGGCGCGCCGCCGTCTGCTCGGCCATTTCGTCCGTCTCGGCCTGCTCCAGCACTCCCTCCGCGACCAGGCGATCCGACCAGAGCTGCCGCACGGTCGGGTGTACACGGATCTCCTGGTACATCACGGGCTGCGTGTAGGCCGGCTCGTCGCCCTCGTTGTGGCCGTGCCGGCGGTATCCGACCAGGTCCACGACCACGTCTTCCGCGAATTCCATGTGGAAGTCGATTGCCAGCTGGATCGCGGAGAGACACGCCTCGGGGTCGTCCGCGTTGACGTGCAGAATCGGGAACCGGAAGCCCAGCGCGATGTCGCTCGCGTAGCGGCTGGAGCGTGTATCACCCGGATCGGTCGTGAATCCGAGCTGGTTGTTGGCCACGATGTGGATCGTGCCGCCATTCTCGTAGCCGTGCAGCCGGGCAAGGTTGAGAGTCTCGGCCACGATTCCCTGCCCCATGAACGCCGAGTCGCCATGCACGAGGATCGGGAGAACCGAGGTCCCGAACGCATCCAGGCCGCTCTCGTCCTCGCCGGTCAAGGGCATGCCACTCTCCCGCGCGAGGATTTCGCGCGCAGCGCGAGCCATCCCCTGGACCACCGGATTCACGTGCTCGAGGTGGCTCGGATTCGGGGCGAGCGAGATCTCGAGTGCGCCGACTGGAGAGCGAATGAGCTGCTTCGCTCCTACGTGGTACTTCACGTCACCAGAGCCGGCCTCAGAGATCCGCGACTGCATGCCGCGTGACCGGCGGCCCTCGAAGTCGGCGAACAGCGACTCGTAGGGAAATCCGATGATGTGCGCGAGCACGTTCAGCCTGCCCCGGTGCGCCATTCCGATGAAGAACTTCCGCGTGCCGGCGAGCGCCGTGCGACGGATGACCCGGCGGATCATCGGCACCATCATATCGATTCCCTCGATCGAGAATCGCTTCTGCCCCAGATACGCACGCTGCAGGAAGGTCTCGAGCCCCTCCACTTCGGTCAGGATTCGCAGCAGGTGGACCTTACCATCCCGGTCCACCGGATCCAGGTGCGTCCCCGACTCGATGTACTCCACGAGCCAGTTCCACTGGACGGAGTCCTCCATGTGGTCCAGCTCGTAACCGATGCGCCCGCAGTAGATCTGCCGCAGACTGTGAATCGCGTCGAGCGCCGTGTCGCCGTGACGGTCGAGCCCGACAGCGGCAGCAGGAATTTCCGCCAGTTCCGCCTCGGTCACTCCGTGGAAGCCGGGGTCCAGCGACGGGTGTCCGGGGGGGATCGAACCGAGTGGATCGATCGGGACCGCAAGGTGGCCCACCGTCCGTAAGGACTCGACCAGGCTTCCGGCGGCCGCGGCGGATCGCAGCAGGTTGGTCAGCGTCTCCGGATCCATTCCCGGAGCGGGCGGCATGGCGGGAGTGACCGGCAGTCCCGGTCCGTCCGCGATCCAGTCTGCGATGGAGGGGGGCACGAAACCCCGATCACGCAGCTCCTTTTCGTACAGCTGCTCGGCATATCCGGCGTTATAGCCGTCCGCCGCCCGTTCGTCGCTCATCTTGTCTCGGGTCCGGGGCTGGTCGATCGTCACACATCAGGACAGAGAACCGGCCGTCGCCCTGCGGCGGCCGGAGGTCAAAGGTAGGGGTTCTAACCGTCTGCACAAGCAGGGTCCCGGGCTGCTAATTCCCGCCCGGAACCCGATCCGTCCGAAACACGGGATACACCTGGTCCTCATCGACTTTCAGCACCGCCCATGCCGCGAGACCGTCATCGGACAGGGGCTCGAGCAGCAGTGCCGCGAGGCGCCCGAGCGGTTGGTCGGTGGGAACGACGACCGTCTCCGCCGGCATTTCGCGCGTCATCTTCGTCCAGCTCCCGAACAGCGTGGCCGGGTTCCGGCGCTGATACTCGCGCTCGG
>JAENXO010000604.1 GCA_016649455.1 Gemmatimonadota bacterium
GGCGCCGAACAGCGAGAAGGTCAGGATACTGCCGAAATTCTGGCTCGATCCCACCGCGATTCGAACCACGCGATGCAGGAGCCAGCCAAATGCCGCCAGGACTACGAGCACTCCGACGAAGCCGAGCTCCTCTCCGATGACTGAGAAGATGAAGTCGGTGTGCTGCTCGGGAAGAAACGACAACCTTTTCTGGGGGCCGTCTCCGAAACCCTGGCCGAGCCAGCCACCGGAGCCGATCGCCACCCGCGACTGGATCAGGTGCCAGCCGGCGCCCCGTGGATCGATCCCGGGATTCAGGAACACGAGGAGCCGGTTCTGCTGGTACGGAGCCAGGCTGTTCCACAGGGGGGTGGCGAGGGCGCCGGCCGCCAGGTTGCCGACGGCAACGGCAACCGCTTCGAGCATGTATGGTCGGTGAAAGTAGAGAAGCAGAATCACGAGTACGAACCACGCGCCCCAGACGGTCGCCGACCATCCGAGCAACAGGCTGACGCCGGGACTCACGAGCATGAAGATCGTGAACAGCGGAATTCCCGCCCAGAACAGCGCGCAGATCAGAATCACCCCGAACGTGACAGCGCTCCCGAGATCCGGCTGTGCCAGCACGAGCACGAACGGAGCGAAGGTGATCAGCAGCGGTCTCCACAGTCTCAACAGGCGCGTCTCCGGCTCCTCCCTGCCACTCAGCGTCCTGGCCAGCATCAGGATCGTAGCGAGCTTCGCCAGCTCTGCAGGCTGGAATGAGAACCCCGCGAACTTCAACCAGCTTCGCGTTCCGGGACCGGAACCGACCACCAGCACGGCGAACAGCAGAGCCAGCGCCAGTCCATATATCCATGGAGTGAGCCATTCCAGCCATCGCAGAGGCACGCGAAAAGCGACGGCGAACGCCACGATCGACACCATGAGCCACACGGATTGCCGCTTCCAGGCGTTGCTGACCGGGGTGGGGATGTCAGTCAGCCCGGCAGAGTAGATCATCGCGATTCCGAACACCGACAGGGCGAGCGCCGCGAATACGAAGCGCGGATCTCCCACCTGCGAGCCGAGTCCTTCACGGCGCGTGTTCAAGGCGATGCACCCGACACCGCGGAGGCTGCCGCCGGTTCTCGCGGCGGCGATGGCGGTATTCCCTCGTCCGTCAGGAAACGGTGCGCCAGCCGGGACGCCAGCGGTACGGCGAGCGACCTCGTGTTGTCGGGATGTCCGTTCTCGACGATCGCCGCGATCACGATCCTCGGATTCTCGGCGGGCGCGAACCCGACGAACCACGAATGCGCCTCTCCATGCGGATTCTGCGCGGTTCCCGTTTTGCCGGCGAGCGTCCAATCCGCAAGTCGTACCGAATAGGCGGTTCCCCCTGGCTCATTCACCACGCGAGCCAGCGCGGCGATGAGCTCTTGCCGGCGTTCCTCGGGAAGATCCAAGCGCCAGTCCACTCGCCTTGCCTCCATGACCTCGGAGCGACGCAAGTGCGGAATGATTGGCGGCTGCCCCGTGGCCACCGCGGCGTAGAACTGTGCCATCCGAAGCAGCGACTGCTCGGTCTCGCCCTGTCCGATCGACAGGTTCAGGGTCACCGATTCCGTCCACCCGCGAGGGCCGAATCGCTCGTCGTACCAACCGCGGTTCGGGGGATAACGTCCGCCCGTTTCGCCGGGAATATCGATGCCGGTCCGGCCGTTGAACCCGAGTCCACTCACTCCGCTCAGCAGTCCGTCGAGTCCGATGCGCTGTCCCAATTGATAGAAGAAGACGTTGCAGCTCTCCTTGATCGCCC
>JAENXO010000263.1 GCA_016649455.1 Gemmatimonadota bacterium
CGTATGGGACGAGGCAAGCTACGTCGCCAATTCGGCCTGTCCGCGAACGTCTGGTTCCGATCCGGTCTCTCCGATCCGCGGGAGCCGGAAGATTGGGCAGACGGAATCACGCTCCTCGGCGACTGGTGCTATTTCGACGAAGCCGAGCGCCGGATCGACCGGATGCGACCATTTGCGCGCCTGGAGGTCGTCGGGCGGGCGCTGTTTGTATCCCGCTACCAGCTCGGCTAACCCCGGTCAGATCCCGTACGCAGTCAGGGACGGCCCGCAGTGAATTCGGCCACGCGCCGGATCGTCCGCAGCATTCGCTGCTCCATCAGAAAATCGATCGGCTCCTCGAGCGCGAGCGACAGCCGTTTTCTCAGCGACGGCTCGCGAACCGGCTCGATACAGCCCCGGAGAACCAGGCGGGACGAGTCCGGTCCCCCGGACCGGATGTACATCGACCACGACCTGGCCGGGTCCGGTTCCAACCTCGTCTCGCCAGGCTCGTCGAGGGCACCGAAACAGATGTGCGTTCCCGGCCGCAGAATACCGACGGGTATCCCCGGAGCCTTCGGATGCAGGCGGATCTCATCTCCGACCGACAGCGATTGATGCTCCGGAATGACGCTCTCGACATTCGTTACGGGAATCCCGACCAGTCGCTCGAACAGCTCGTAAGAGTAGAAACCGGCGCGGCCGAGTCCGAACTGCACTATCCAGCGCCACACCTCGGGACCCGGTGCGGAGATGTCGATAGCGCGCGTGTAAGCGGAATTGATCTCAGTGACGAGCTCATCCCCGGGCCACCTGCGTCCGCGCTCGTCCGGCCGGGAGCCCCAATCCTGGAGCCACCGGCGGGACAGGGGCCAGGTGAACAGGACAAGCGGGAGCAGGGCGAGTCCCTCGGCAGATTCGAGAGCGAACCGAAGCTTATTCCGATGCTTCACGGCATCATGATCATACGGTACACCTCCCCAGCATGAATGCGGCTGCCACCAGAACCAGAGTGCCGAAAAACAGCCAGTAGAAGCCGCATGTCGTGCCGAGATTCATCGTGGGACCGAAGCTCTTGAGCTGCTTTCGCACGAAGAAACGGGAGTCCTGCCTGCTGAAGTAGATGCTCAGCCCCGGCGGGCCCGTCCAGTTGTCTGAATTCTCCCATTCCGCCTGGTTGACTTCATCCTGAGTCACATTGCTTCTCTGACCGCTCGTGGAGGCTGAATTCGCCATGCCACCACAAGGCCCATCAGCGTCCAGGCAACGATGTGGAAGGCGGCGAGCGCCAGGGCGTCATTCAAGGGGTAGTTCCCGATGCCGTATCTCGTCAGGTCACCGTACAACGCGAACAGCAGGCCGATCGCATTGAAGAACAACACTTTACGACCGTAGCTGGTAAGGACCCGCACCGAGGTCTGAGACAGCATCCACGCGCCAATCATCGGCGCGAGCAGGTACAGAACGAGGCCGAACAGCATCAGACCGCCGGCTGCCTCGTGACCAATTCCACCGTACAGCACGCTGAATACGGGCTTGTCGTCCGGAAACCGGCCGTCAGCGGTCAGCTGTGGATTGATGGTGTACCGCCCTGGAGTGTCTACGTGCTCCTGCAGTGCCTCGTAAACCACCTGTTCAGCCGGCAACTGTCTCATGTCGATCCGGGCCTGAAATCCAAACAGCCCGTTGATCACGAACGTCCACACGATCAGGACGACTCCACCCAGCAGTCCCGCACTGACCACGTTCTTCAGCGTATCCGTCCTTCTGATCTGAAGTCCGCCGATGCGACGTGAGGAGCTTCCTATCCGGCGGACTGTAGCTCCTCCAGCAGGGCTCGCGCCTCCCGAGCCGGTCGGTACTCCGGATCCGCCTCCGACCAGTAGCCAAGCGCGGTCTCGACTTCGGCGATCGCGTCGGACGTCCTGCCCTCGGCCGCATAGAGCCGGGCTGCCACGAGACGGACCTTGGCGGAACCCGGGAAGCGCTCGAGCAGCCAGGCCACCTCATCTCCGGCCTCGTCGAACTGCTCGAGAGATGTCTGGCAGGAGGCAAGCCAGCCCCGATACAGAGACGATTGCGGAAGCAACTCTCGAGCTTGCTGGTAGCTTGCCAGCGCCCGCTGACAGTCGCCGTCCTCCAGATGTGCGATCCTGGCCTCGACCCAGCGGATGCGGGCCGTCCGCCCCGGCGCTTCACCAAACGCCTCGTTCAACCTGCGCAGGGCGGCCAGGGATTCGCTTGCTGAGCCCACATCGCCCCGGTCCAGGTGGATCTGCACCGCCGGCACTGCCGGCATGAGGCTCCACGGTTCCTCGACGCTCGCGCGAAGACTGTCAATCTGCCGGAGGGCAAACGCCTCGCGGCCCCAGTCCGCCGAGTATGTCAGTGCTTCCGAATTCAAAATGGCTTGAACTGCGGCGATCGGGGGCATGTACTCCGCGATCGCCTCGAGTCGCCGGTCGTAGGCGGCCCGCAGACCGGCGTATTGCCCGAGGTTGTCGAAGTACGTTTCCACGACACCCGCGATCAGACCACGCTCCTGCGGTGTGCGGGCGAGCGCCGACATCTCCTCGATCTGGCGTCCCGCCCTCTCGTAGTCACCGAGACGCATGTCCAGCCGGGCCAACCGGTTGCGCACCTCCGGATCGCCCGGGGCAGCGACGCGTGCGTCCTCCAGCGTCTCGCGTGCCTCATCGAACTGCAAGAGGCTGGTCTGCGTCGCCGCTATATCGAGTCGCGTCTGAGTATCAGTGGGCTGCAGGTCGGCGAGCTGTGCGTAGTACACGAGCGCGCTGTCGTACTCCCGCTTGCCGGCGAACGCACCCGCGATCGCCTGGAGCGACTGGACATCGGTGGAGTCCAGGGCGAGGAGAGCACGATACTGGGAAATCTGGCCGTCCGCGTTTCCCTGCATGCCGTACGTCACCGCAAGCAGCTGTCGGGCCTGTGGATCCTGTGGATAGAGTTCCGCCCAGTAGCTGCCTGTCTGCAGTGCACCCGCCGGATCCATCCGGAACAGCATCTGATCCAGCATCTGCAGCAACAGCCTGGACCGCTCGGGAAGCCGGTAGGCGAGCCTCAGCGCCTCGGCGATCCCATCCCGGGCGGCTGCCTGGTCTCCCAGCAGGAGCGCGGCCGAAGCGGAAGCCCCATGCGCCGTGGCAAACCCGGGATCAATCTCGGTTGCGGCCGCTGCCGCCTCCCTCGCTTCGGCCAGCTGGTTCTGGTACCTGGCGACCCTGTATCCGCTGAATGCGCGGAACGCCTCCGGCGAGTCGGTGAGGATCTCGGCGGCGGGGAGGTCCACTGACTCTTCGATCTGCCACTCCGGAATCCCGAGATCCCGGCGGACGTCTATCGACATCCGGTCCACGATTTCCAGCGGATCGGTGCCGCGGTACGTGCGGGCCGCTACCTCGCGGGCATTTCGAGTCTCGTACAGGCGCGTGGCGACGACGAGCGTATCTCCGTCCCGCGCCGACAGCTCACCCGCCAGAAAGTGTCCCACGCCTCGCGCTTCGGACAGCTGTCGCTTCAGGGCCAGGGGAACGTCGTACGGGAGGTCGAACCCGGCCTCGGTCAGAGGCTGGTACAGGCGAGGATCCTCAGGTATGACGACCACCGGAGTGACGAACAGGTCCTGGCTCAGGTCCGATACGAGGCCCGTCCACAGGCCGCTCCGCAGCCAGTCGAGATCCGGATCCCCGGATTCGTTGTCGAAGTCCCATACGATGATGTCGCGTCGGAAAGCCGCCTTGGGAATCACGCGCTCGACCGTGTTCCCGGCGTCATCCTCGAGGAGCTGCACTGTAGCGGCCGCCCCCAACTCCTGGTTCCCGAATGAAAGCATCAGGACTCCGGCGGCAACCACCACGTTGAGACCCGAAACTACGGCGTCCGTTCTAGTCCACCCATCCTCGCCAAGCGCACCATGCCTCCACGCGAGCACCACGACCGTCGGCAGCAGGAGTAGCAGAGTCGCTACGACGAAATTCGTCAGTGCCGGCGAGAGCGCATACTGGCCGACAGCCCAGTCGGTGAACTCGAGCAAGACCCAACTGGTGGCGAGGTAGGCCCCGACGATTTGAGGTACTCTGCGATCCAGCAACTTACGCATCACGAGGCTGCCAACTCCTCTCGGAGAAATGACTGGAGGGTTGCCGGAGGAATATAGGGCGGACGGGGCCGGAGTCTATGGTAGGGGCACGTTTACGAGGCCAGAGGGCCGGAACGACGATTCAGACCGTGATGACGACCTGGGCTTGAGCAGCCCCGTAACCATGCGCGCGACGTATGGCAGGCCTTGAACGAGGTGCCAATCATCTCCAGCGACTGCGCTGGTGTGAACCCGAATCAGCACCTCGTCATCCGAGACCTGCGGCCTGTCGAAATCCTGCAGTAGCAGGACGCTCAGCAGGTGACCCGTACCTGTCCCTGGACGATCGCTTTCGTCGAAGTCCCCGGAGCCCTTGGCGCCCTTTTGGTAGCGAATATCAGGCCTCTCCGACCTGTACACTTTGCCTCATAAAGTACATTGCGACAGAAAAAAGTACCTGAATTTGACTTCACTCCCTCAGTTGCCGGACCTGTTCCTGAACATCCCGAGGATCAGTGC
>JAENXO010000567.1 GCA_016649455.1 Gemmatimonadota bacterium
AGCTGCGGAAGATGTACCTGCGCCCGGAGAGCCGGGGGCTCGGGGCCGGGCGCCGACTGCTCGAGCTGTGTCTCGACGCGGCACGCGACCGCGGGTACCGCCGCTGTCACCTCGCGACGCTAACCCGGATGGAAACAGCACGTCACATGTACGATCGCGCCGGCTTCCGACTCCTGGACCACGAAGTGCCGGGCTCCGGCCACCTCGGGTGCGACACCTGGTACGCGCTGGAGCTGTAGCCCGGGCGACCCGGGTGGTTCCATGGACTCGGTCGATTCTGCCGATTGAGCGAACACTAGCGCCGGGAGCGGCCGAACGGAAGTTTGGCGGAACCTCTATCCCCTTTTCGGAGGAATGCATGACCCCCACCGGACGACCGGGTCCGGAGCCGTCTTCGACGGCGACTCCACCGGAGGACCAGGGACGGCTGGCCGAGCTTCTTGAGCTCGGCTTCGTGTCGTCCCCCGTCCAGCCGCTGGAGGTGGAGGCGAACTGGCAGGGGGACAGCTTCGCGCTGGCGCTCGAGCGTCCCGGGATGGGGACCCGGATCGGAATCTCCATTCGCGCCGACGGGCCCGCCCGGGCCGAGGATGCCGCACACGGCGCTTTCGAACTGATGGACCGCCTCACTTCCCTGCTGAACCGCTACGATACCGGCTCCGCCCTGAGCGCTCTCAACGATCGCGGAACGCTGGCCGACGCCCCTCCCGCCCTGGTCGAGGTAGTGGATCGCGCTCTCGATGCCGGACGGCGGACATCAGGTGCGTTCGACCCGACCGTGGCACCGCTGGTGGACCTGTTCGGCGGCGGCGTACCGCGTGTCCCGCCGAACGACCTCGCAGCTGCCTGGGCGCATGTACCGGCCGATCATCCCGTGGCCCTGCTCGCACCCGATCCGGCAGACCTGAAGGAAGCCCTGGCGCTGGTCGGCGCGGAGCGCGTGCGGCGGGACGGTTCCCGGATCGCGTTCGCTCGCGAAGGGATGCGACTCACACTCGACGGAGTCGCGAAGGGGTGGATCGTGGATGCGATGGCGGCGTCCCTCGAGGAAGCCGGCATCCGGGACTTCCTGGTCGACGCGGGTGGCGACATCCGGGCTGCCGGGCGGCCCGAGCCCGACCGACCGTGGACTGTGGCCGTACAGGATCCCTGGAAACAGGACCACTGGCCGGACGTGATCGGCCTGTTCCGGGGTGCGGTCGCCACCTCCGGCAGCTATGAGTTCTACTTCGACCCCGAACGGACTCGCCACCACATCGTGGCCGGACCGCGGGGAGTATCTCCCGTCGAGGCATCGAGCGTCACCGTGACCGCCCCGGAGGCGGCGACGGCGGACGCACTGGCGACGGCGGTATTCGTCCTGGGGCCCACCGCAGGGCTCCGGTTGATCGAGGCGACGGCCGGTTCCGAGTGCCTCCTGATTGCCCCCGACGGGGCGCGGCACAGGTCGACCGGCTGGACGGCCCTCTCCCTCGAAGGCAGGTGAGCGATGTCGAAGGTCCCTTACGACCCTCTGTCCTCTCCCTATACGAAACTGCAGGTCGTTGCCCTCGTGGCGCTGCGGTTCAGTATCGGCTGGCACTTCTTTTACGAAGGCCTGACGAAGATCACGAATCCCTACTGGACATCGGCCGGCTACCTCTCCGCTTCGCAGGGCTTCGCGTCGGAGTGGTTCGAGTGGCTGGTCTCCGACCCGAGTCGCCTCGCACTCGTGGACGGCCTCAACAAGTGGGGACTCCTGATCCTCGGACTCCTGCTGATGCTGGGCCTGTTAACCCGGACGGCCACCATCTGCGCGATCGTCCTGCTGGCCCTCTACTACATCGCGGCGCCGCCGTGGGTCGGGTTCGAGTACGCGATCCCGCAGGAAGGCGCATACGTGATCGTGAACAAGAACCTGGTCGAGCTGTTCGCCCTGTTCGTC
>JAENXO010000352.1 GCA_016649455.1 Gemmatimonadota bacterium
CATGGGCCCAGATGGGCTGATCTCCCACACCGCGGTCTCGTGCCACTTGCCGTAGGCCGCCGTGCTGTAGCCGTTGAGGCTGAGCATCGTCCCGAGGCCAGCGACGTCGTTGGGCAGCATGCCGGTGGCGCCGGGGAAGGAGGTGGCCACCTCGGCGATCTTGGCCTGGTTGGCCGAGTGGTGGTTTCGGCCGGTTTTGAGCGCCTGCCGGGTGGGCGAGCACAACGCCGTGGTGTGGAACTGGTTGTACAGCAGGCCCGTGGTGGCGAGCCTGTCGAAGTGGGGCGTCTGCATGACGCTTCCTGTGGCACTGGTGCCGCCAAACCCCAGGTCGTCCAGCAGGATGATCACCACGTTCGGCGCATCCTTGGGCGCTCTGACCTCGAAGACCGGCGGCGCCGTGGCGTCACGCGCATCGAGGGTCGTGATCGGCGGGTACCATGGCCCCTTGATGGGCAATTCGGTGCGGTCGACCTGGGCCTCCTGGGCCGTGGCGACCGTGGTGCCCAGGCCCACCAGCATGATGATGGCGACCAGCAGGGCACCTGACATTCTGAACTTCATCTTCTTCTCCTTCGTACAGGTTGATACGGCACCTTGGATCGACTACTCCACCAGCTCGATCTCGCTCGGCCGCCACTTCCCATCGTACCAGGGCTGGAGCGGGCCGTAGATACGCCACAACAGGTTCCAGCCCTTGCCCGGAACGGTCTGGATGAAGTTGACCGGGTCGCCGGCGGGCGGTTGCGGGCCGATGTAGACATCGTAGGAGCCGTCCGCGTTCTGAATGATCCCCGGGTCGATGCTGGTGGACCCCGGGTAGGGATTGTCGGTCTGCAGCAGCGAGCGGGTCTGGTTGTCGTACACCGTGATGTCCCAGAAGCGCTTGGCCGGAATGTTGGGCGGCACGTGAATCCGATACAGCTTGCTGCCGTCCAGCGCATTGCCCTCGGAGTCCCGCAGGCCGATCACGTACTGCGACCCCGCGCCGACCGGAGGCTTCACCATCACCGGCGTGATGCCGGTGGCGTAGAAGTGGAAGCGGGTCCGCGAGTTGATCAGGCTGACTCCATCGTTGAGGAACTCGTGGCTGCCACCGGCGAAGCCAATCTCCCAGCTCTTGCTGCCCGGCCAGATCACCACGTTTTCGGCGCGGTTGCGGAACAGGATGGTGCGCTGGGCGGCGGTGCCCACCGCGGCCGCCTCGGCCAGGATCTTCTTCATGCGGGCGTCGGGTGCGAAGGGCTTGCCCTTCTGGATCCCGATCGAGGCCAGCAGCCCCAGAATCTCCGGGTCCTCCGCCGAATTCGGCTCTTCCTGGACCGTGATGTTGACCTCGTCAAAGAACGTGGCGTCCTGCGCGTGCAGCGTGTTGAAGTCCTCCATCGCCACGTTGATCCAGTTGACCTCCGCCGGAGCGCTGCCCAGCGGATAGAGACGGAAGTGGGCCTTCATGTTCTCGACCACGGGGTCGGGCTCGAAGTTCGTCATGAAGCCGCGCATCGCCAGCCAGTGGCCGTACGTCCTCGACCTCTTGACGATGTAGCCGCCCGGGATGTCGCCCTCGTAGTCCGGCGGCACCAGCAGGAACTTCCCGCCCTGGCCCTGGTCCGGACCGGCGTTCCCGAAGTCCGTCACATAGTGGAACCACGCGTCGTCGATGATGCCGAGCACGTCGGGGGGAGTCTCCATGACCATGGGACCGTCCTTGAGGTCGATCCACATGAAGGTGTAGACCACCGTGGTGTTCCCGGTCAGGAGCAGGCCCTTCGAGTCCAGTCGCCCGTCCCAGTAGATCATGGTCTCGTTGTCCGGTCCCCACTTGCGGATGCCCTTGCGGAAGCCCTGTAGCGAGGCCGCCGGAACGGTCATGATCATGGCCTCCACCGCACGGGAGAAGTCCATGTGGTCCCAGACCATCTGCGCGGTGGCCTCGGTCGGGAAGCCGTCGGTGAATTCCAGCGTTCCGAGGCGGGTTTCCGTCCGGTCCGGCGTCTGGACGTTGGCCGGGATTTCGGTGGTGTACTTCATCGTGGGCGCCTGGACCCGCGGCGCGGACTGGCTCGCCGCGGACTGATCGTCTGAGGCGGCATCCGAAGTGCCGCCGCAGCCGACGGCCCCCGACACGAACAGGACGGCCAGGCTCGGCAGGACCGGCCTTAAGAGTCTGTTCATCGGTAACTTTTCCAGTTCGCTATTTGTGTTCTGGTCAACAACCAGACTGGGCCGCAGCTTCGCGGCGGAATATCACACGATCACAATGTCGGTCTCAGTGGAGGATCGAATCCCCTGAAATGAGGGGTATTTCAGGGAGCAGGATGAGGTGATGTGGGAGGCGAGACCGGTCCTGAGCGCGGTCATCCCGCCGCGAACACCTCCGCGAGCACCCGGTGTACCAGCTTTGCCGCGATGAAGTCGCTCGCGTGCTCGCCCGCCAGCGGAAGCAGCTCCACGACATCGAACCCGACGATTCGACGCTCGCGGGCCACGCGGCGAACCAGCTCATTCACCTCGTACCAGCCCAGTCCGCCGGGTTCCGGCGTCCCCGTCGCGGGAAGCAGTGACGGGTCGAAGGCGTCCAGGTCGATCGTCAGGTAGACGTGCTCGGGCAGCAGGGTCACGACCCGGTCCATCCAGCCGGTGTCGTCGCGCGCGGCGATCTCGTGCGCCCAGAACACCCGGTCCGGATCGAGCCCGGGCATCTCCGACGCGTCCACCGCGCGGATCCCGACCTGTACGATCGGGCAGCGCTCGCGGGCCCGCGCCATTACGCAGGCGTGGTTGTGGGTCGATCCCTCGTACGATTCCCTCGTATCGCCGTGCGCGTCGACCTGCAGCACGCCGACTCCCGGGAAGGAATCGGCCGCGGCCTCGACCGCGCCGATCGTGACGGAGTGCTCGCCGCCGAGCACCACGGGCACGGCGCCCCGCGCCAGGATTTCGGCCGTCGCAGCCCGGACCCGCTCCGCCAGTTCTTCCGGCCCCCCGTTATGCAGGATTGGGGGCAGCGTCACGATCCCCCGCTTCCACGGCTCGGAAGCCGTCTGGATGTCGTACAGTTCGATCGTCCCGGAGGCGTCGAGCAGCGCCGACGGTCCGCGGTCGGCGCCCTTCCGCCAGGTGCTGGTCAGGTCGTAGGGCACCGGAATGATCGCGGCCGCTGCCGCGGCGGGATCGGCCGGCACGCCTTCCTCGCCGAGAAACGGCGGATAGGCCAGCTCTCCGGGAGTCGACGGATTCCCGTTCATTCAAGCGACTCCAGGTAGGTGTAGCCTTCCAGCGCTTCCTGATAGAACCGCAGCAGAGTCCGGGTCTCAGGAAGCGTCATGCGCCCCGCCCGCACGGCCGTCTCGCAGTCCCGGACCAGCCGGGGATACAGGCGGTCCACTTCGTACTGCATGTAGCCGAGCACTTCCCGCGCCGTGTCCCCTTTGACGACTTCCTCGATCGACCAGCCG
>JAENXO010000437.1 GCA_016649455.1 Gemmatimonadota bacterium
GAACTCGTGCTGACCGGAATCCACATCGGCCACTACGGGCACGATCTCGGAACGGGTCACACCCTGTCCGGGCTCGCGGCGCTGCTGCTGGACGCCCTGGCCGGAGTCCGCTTCCGTCTCGGTTCGATCGAAGCCACCGAGATCGATGACGCACTGGTGGACCTGCTCGTCGAATCCGACGGAGCCCTGGCGCCCCACCTGCATGTGCCGCTGCAGAGTGGTAGTGACCCGGTGCTGCGCCGCATGCGGCGCTGGCATTCGCGGGAGCAGTACCGGCGCCGGGTGCTCGAGATCGCCGCGCGCGTCTCGCCGCTGGGGCTCGGGGCGGACGTCATTGCCGGATTTCCGGGTGAGACGCCCGAGGACCATGCTGCGACCAGGGAGTTGATCGAGGAGCTTCCGTTCACATACCTCCACGTGTTCCCCTGGTCCCCGCGCGATGGCACACCCGCGGCAACGCTCCCGGATCGGGTGGATGTCGGGACGGCGTCGGCCCGGGCCCGCGAGCTGCGGGAGATCGGAGTACGGAAGGGAACGGAGTACGCGGCGTCGCGAATCGGTGGCGCTGCGCTGGTGGCGGTGGAGACCCGGAGCTCAGGCCTCACCGGCGACTATCTGAGAGTCCGGCTCCACGGCCCCAACGCGGTGCCCGGGTCGCTCCGCAGGCTGAGACTGGCCGGAACTGTCTCGGACCTCAAGGCGGGCATTGGCGCTACGGGCCGGGCGGCGCTCCCCGTGCTCGAGGCGACGGCGCCCGGCTCCAGCGGTTGATTCCGGTGGCCGGGGGCACAGGCCCCCGGCCCAGGCCTTCCGGGTCGTCTATTCGTTTCCCGCGGGGGCTCTCCACATGTCGTTCGACCGGTCACGGTCGGGAGATCTCTGCTCCGGATCGAGCGTCACGCGGGTCACGGCCGGAGACGCGGCCACCCGCAGGACGGTGGACCGTGAGCCCTCCAGCCAGGTCTCGACCGGGACTTCGATGTGCTCGACCGATCCGTCGGCCCGCTCGACGGCCACTCTCGCCGGCAGTGGCAGGTCACCCAGGTCTTCGATCGTGATCAGTGTCTCCGCGCCCGACGTTTCCACTCCGGCGATGGCATGATCCAGTGACCACTGCTCGTAGTACCAGCTGCGCCAGAACCAGCCGAGGTCGCGCCCCGCCGCGGTCTCGAACCAGTTGAAGAAGTCCTCGGGTTTCGGGTGCTTGAACGCCCAGGTGTCGACGTAGCCGCGGAACGCCTCGAGGAACGCCGCCTCCCCCATGATCTCACGCAGGGCCAGCATCGCGGCGGCCGGCTTCGGATAGGCCGCCACGCCCCACGCGGTCGGGTACTCCCAGTCCGTCCACCTCATCATCGTGGCGTCGTAGCCCGCGTTCGCCGCGCCGACGTACTGGCGGATCTCGTCGAACTCGGGGTCGGTTTCGGGATAGAAGTCACCCGACGCCTGCGTCGTATTGAACACGGTGGTGCCCTCGTCCATCCACGCCCAGCGGATCTCGTCCGAGTTGACGATCATCGGGAACCACATGTGCCCGAACTCGTGCGCGATCGTGCCGTACAGCACGGAACTCGGCATGCCCTCGTACGCCCCGATCAGCGTCATCATCGGGTACTCCATGCCGCCGCCGATGATGTTCTGTCCCTCGACTGCGGTCATGTGCGACCAGGGGTACGGATAGTCCAGGTACTCAGACAGGAATGTCACGGCGTGCTGAGCGTAGGAGGCCGCATCTACCCAGGACGTGGCCTCAGCGCGATACAGCGCGTCCACTCGCGCGTAGTCCGTGCCGCCGTCACCGTCGAGGTCGCCGACCGGCGTCCGGGCCGCGTCCCACAGGGATTCACGGGTGATGGAGAACGCCACGTCCCGCACCTGTCCGGCCGTATAGTGCCAGGTCAGTCGCCCGTCATCCGAGCTCCGCGTGGCGGCGCCCGGACCGAAGTCGTCGGCCGTGAGCACGTTTACCACTTCGTCGCTGGCTTCCGCCCGACGCAGCCGTTCGAGTACCGCCGGCGCCAGCACCTGTTCGGCGTTGTCGAGTTCGCCGGTCCCAACCACGACCCAGCCGTCGGGCACCGTGATCTGCACGTCGTAGTCCGCGAAGTTGGCGTAGAACTCGGCCCGGCCGAGGAACGGGTCGTTCTGCCAGCCGATCACGTCATCGAACACCGCGACCTGCGGATACCAGTAGGCCAGGTAGATCAGGTTGTCAGCGTCCCAGCCCATCCTGCCATTCGCCCCGGCCTGCGGGATGCGGAAAGACCATTCGAGGTCGACCGTGGCTGAGTCCCCGGTAGCCAGGGGCTCGGGAAGCCAGACCAGCATGATCGTTCCGTGCACCTCGTACCGCGGCCGCTGCGTGGCGCTGTCGGAGAGTTGAATGCCGCCGGCCGTGACGCTCCGGATGTCGATTCCGCCCGTCACTTCGGCCTGATCATGACGCGGAACACCTTCGGCGTGGAGATTCTGGTTCAGCCGGATCCGCAGCACGGACAGCGGGCTCGGTGAGTTGCTGTGGTACACGATCCTCGTCGTGCCATCCACCCGCTTCTCATCCGGGTCCACCGTGGCCTCGATCACGTACCGGGCCGACTGCTGCCAGTAGGACGGACCCGGCCTGCCTTCCAGGGTCCGGGCACCGGCCTCGACCGCCGCGCCGAACTGGACCGAGGTCTTCATCGGGTAGGGAATCGGTCTCGGCTGATTCGCCGTGGAAGACTGTCCGGCGGC
>JAENXO010000030.1 GCA_016649455.1 Gemmatimonadota bacterium
GACCCCGTGGTGGCGGCCGTCGACCCGGATTCCGCGTCCCAGGACACGACGATCGACGTCCTCGTGCTCGGCGAAGGCTTCGACGAGGGCTCGACGGCGGAGTGGCTGATCGACGAGGCCCCGGACACGCTGAACCGGATCCACACCAACCACACCACCTACGTGAATCCGAAGCGGTTGATCGCGAACATCACGATCGCGGCCGATGCGGAGACGACGCTGTACGACGTCGAGGTCGAGACATCGAAGGGCCGCAAGGGAGTCGGAATCGAGGTGTTCCGGGTCAAGGTGAAGGCCGAGCCGATCCCGGTCGAGGCGACGTTGCGCGATGATGCAGCCGACGGCGTGCGGAGCGACGATCTCGGAAGCTACGCCGCCGAGATCGACGAGAACGGAAACCTGTTTCTCGACGCGCGGGTGGCGACGGAGCGACAGATCTGCCTCGACTTCGCGGGCCAGGCGGGGGCGCCGTACGACGACCTGCCCGGCGCCGACGTCTGTGACGCGGCCTGGATCAGCACCTTCGATCCGTACGAGAACGGCGGGCTCCAGACGCTGGGACTGACCAGCACGCGTCCGGTGCGGCTCGGCGTGAGCTGGGTGAAGGACCGCTACAACTGGGCGCTCGTGTTCGGGCGGGACTGCGAGACGGGCGAGCTGGTGCCGGACGACCTCGCCGTGGCGTCCGCCACGGGCGCGGACACGTGGGAGATCGAGGCCGGGTACGCCACGCTCTGCCGCTCCCCGACGAGAGGGAAGCCGCGCACGGAGTACGTCGGGCGCTTCGACCTGCCCGTTCACCTGCAGCTCGTGCGCGTCCCCGCGCCCTGACCAGTGTGCGGCGCGTCGGGTCGCCCGGTCGCGAGGCCGGGCGCATCCGAGTGTCGGACGGGAGCCGCGAGCCCCGACCCGGCGCGCTGCAGATTTTCGCGAGCCGCCTGGCATGCGCGTCTCTCCCCTCCCGACCCCCCCGGTCCCTCAGCGCGCGCAAATCCCCGACGTCCCTCCGTGTCACGAATGCGAAGGCCAATGGGCTCGCGGAGGACCCCGCCGATCTGCGCGGGAGTACGGAAATGATCGGAACACGGATGGCACGGAAACGTGGAGGTGGCGGACGGGCGCTGTGCCTGGTCGCTGCGCTCGCGCTCGGACTCACGGGACTCGCCTGCCAGGACGCCCCGACGGCGGTGGACGGCGGTTCGGCGACCGACGCGCTCTACAAGCCCGGCGGCGGGGGAGGCAAACCCGGCGGCGGGGGGGGCGGCTCGGCGACGCTCGAGTTTCTCGCCACGATGGGCAGCGGCGCGATGCCGGACTTCGTCGCGGCGGCACAGCCCGTGTCGGGCGGCCTGAAGCGCACGCTCCTGAAAGCCAGCGGTCCCTACACGTTCACAGTCCAGTTCGACGCCGCCGACCTCGCGACCTGCGAGGACGGAGGCGCGCGACTGGCCGGACTGCTCGGGACGCACACGGGGACGGTCGAGGTGAACGTCGACCGGCGGTCCCTGGCGGACGATCCCACCTACGGGGTGGTCGTCAACTTCGAGACCACGCTCGGCGGGCACGACTACTTCCTCACGACGGGCCGCGGGATGAACGAGCTGGTCGAGGGAAGCGGCGGCGCGACCGTGAGCAAGACCGCCGGGTTCATCCGGATCGTCGAGGACGGCGATTACGGCGTCTGGTGCCCGGCGCGCGACGGGTTCGACGGCACGAACGGCGTGGTCGATTTCGAGTTCGTCTTCGCCGAGTAGGGTCCAAGGGGGCCACTCGCGGAAGCGAGGGAACTACGAAGCGAAGACAGGAGGAGGCGGGCGTCCACCGAGGTGGAGCCCGTCTTCTCGTATCTCCAGACCACATTTCCGCGGAATCGCCCCCTACCCGCCAGCCTCCCAGGTCCTGTTCCCCTCCTCGTCGTAGAACACGAGGTGCGGAGTTCCGTCCTCCTCGAGGCCGAGGCTGATCCGTACCCGCCCCTCGCGATCCGAGAGAAACAGCTCTGGAGATTCCGTCTGCGGGTCGACAGTCATCCCAACGCTCGGCTGGCCGCCCTTCATCACGACGAGCAGGGCCGGCTGGCCGTTCGGAAGCACGTTGAGCTGCACCTGGCCCGGAGTCTGATCCCGTCTTACATGCAAACCGCTGGGACCACCGGGTTGGACCTTCGCGACGATGTCACCTTCCTCGGCCCCCGGACGAAGGAGCATGAAGGTGGCCGCAGCGTCTTCCTCGTCCCTGCCCACCAGAAACAGGTTCTCGCTCGGGTCGGTCTGGTCACGAACGATGAGTCCGAGCGTCTCACTCGGATTCCCGACAGATCCGACGATGCGACCCAGGTTTCGAAGAAAGCCGCCTCCCGTGGACGAACCCGCCATTGGAGCCTCCAGTTTGAGCGCCGCCGGATCCCCTACTCCAGCGGCCGGTCACCCAGCTTGCCAAGGGTACCCTTACGACGCGCCGCCCTGAGCCAGCCGATCGAACCGAGCACGGTGTAGAGCCGGGAGGGCACCATCGGGCGGGCGAGCAGCGCCTGCGCCCCCTCGGGAACCGGTCGGCCGGCCAGCAACGCTTCGGCCGCGACATCGAGACCCTGGCGCAGAGATCGTATCAGGCCGCCTACCTCCTCGAGTGAGCGGCCCCCGATCGCCTCCCCCGCCCCGTACCCCAGTCCACCCATCCACGCGAAGCCCGACTGCCGGGCGAACACCCGGCAGATCTCGAGGGCGGTCTTCGTGTGCTCCCACTCCGGGAAGCCGCAGTTCACCAGGGCCACGAACCCGACCGCGGACGGTACGGGCGTCGCCGTCCGGTGCGCCGCGATCCGCTCGGCACTGCGGGTGACGAGGTACGGCAGGGCGTCCACGTACAGGGGCGTCGACAGCACGAACAGCTCGGCCCCGTCCACCGCCTGCAGCAGCTGGCGCTCCTTCTCCGGGCGCTGGGTCCGGCTCACGTGCAGGACCTCCGTGTCCATGCCGCCCTCTGCCAGCCGTTCCAGGAGGTAGCTGCCGATCGCCTCTGAGTTGCCGGTGCCGCGCGGCCGGGCGCTCCCCACCAGGAGCACGGCGCGCCGGGCGCTCACGCGACCCTCCGGGCGAGATGGCCCAGCACGGGCTCGAGGCTCGCTGCGAGGCGCTCACGCACGACGGTCGGCGGAGCGCCCGCCGGCAGGACGCACACCGCGGTAACCGGGCTGGCCAGGTTCAGGGCGTTTCGCTCGACGAGCGTACCGAAGATTCGTTCCTGCTCCTCGTCTGGTTCTCGCAGGACCCCCACGCCCGCGAGCGCCGGGTAGTGCCGGTAGCGTCGCTTGTGGTGCACTTCGCCGCCCACGCGCCGGAAGAACGGCGACACGAGGCAGATCGAGCGGTCCATCGCCTTCTTGATCTCGGAGGAGTAGCCGCCGAAGGTGACCGGCGTGAGGAGCACCATCAGGTCGCTGCCGATCAGGGCGCCCGTGATCTCGCGGCCGGCGTCCCCGTCGACCTTGCACAGACCGGGCGTCTCGAGCCAGCACTCGAAGCACCCCTGGCAGTGCGCCAGCGGAATGTCCCGGAGCTGGAAGTCGCGGACGCCCGCTCCCGTCTCCCGCAGCAGCTCGAGCAGCATACTTTCGATCGGCGCCAGTGTCTCGTCGCCACGGAGCGCCCCGTTCAGGACGACGGCACGCGTCGCGGGAAGCACGGCCCCTTGATCTACGGTGGCATGCGTGACATCGGAACCTTTATTCATTGCGGGCTCTCGGTCGGTGAAGCGAAGGGGCAGCTTCAATTTCCCGTCCGCGCGGGCGGGCGGCAAGCGCGAGAACGACGGCAATCGCCACCAGTCGCTCTCGCGCTCGAGGCCCTGACACGTTTCAGCTGAAACGCTTTTCGCAGTCTAATCACGAGGCCTCAGGTAGACCCGAAGGCGAACCTCACTCTCCGCGCCGCCGCTCCTCGTCCTCCCGCCTCGCCCGCGACACCCGCTCCGACGCCATCTTCTTGCTGCGCGCCGCGTCGTACGCCCGCTGGTGCATGTACTTGCGCTCCCGCTCGGAGACGCCGAACACGTTCGCCTGCCGCGCCACCATTCGCAGGTCTCGCGACACCTCGAACAGCTCGGCGTCCGCGTACGGTGCCGCATCGATCCGCTGGGCCAGCCCGGTCATCTTCTGGTGCGCGGCCATGTGGTCCCCCCGCTCCCAGTCGTCGATCGCTTCCCGCCGTGTCCGCGCGGCCTCCTGGTGCAGCAGTTCCTTGCGCACTTCAGGGTTCGCGTACCCGCCCTCCACCGGCGACAGCATCACGGGCAGGGTCACGGTGTGCTTCTCCACGTTCCCTTCCGGCGTGAACACATCCGCCGTCACGGTGAACGTCGCCACCTCGACCTCGTCCTCTTCCCTGCCGTCCTCGGCCGGCTTGAGCAGGAACTCGGCCAGCACCTGCCGCGGTTCGCGTGCGTACAGGTCGCCGATCGTCATCGTCAGCACGTCGCCCTCGGCCTCCGACGGGTAGCCGTGCCACACCTGCACGAACTCGTTGCCGCCGGTCGGCTGGAGCGCGACTGTCAGGTTTTGCGCGCTCACCGACAGCAGTCCCTCGAGCTCTTCCTCGAACACGCCGTGCGCCTGGTCCGTCTCCTCGATGTAGTAGGTGGCCCCGCCCCCGGCGTCAGCCATCGCCTGCAGCAGTTCCTCATTGAATCCGTCTCCGAACCCGATCGTCGTCGTGGTGACACTGGCCTCCGCAGCGCTTCGGCAGATCCCTTCGAGCTTCCTCGGGTCGGTGACTCCCTTGTTGGCGAGCCCATCGGTCATCAGCAGCACGCGGTTCACGGCTCCGTCCCGCCGGCCCGCCGCAACGTGCTCGCGGCCCTTCAGCCACCCTCCGCTCAGGTTCGTCATGCTCCCCGCGTGGATCGCCTCGATCCGTTGGACCAGGTCGTGTTGCGCCTCTCCCGTGGCCGGCTCCGCGATCGTCTCGACCCGCGTGTCGAAGGCCACGACGCTCACCACGTCATCCGTTGACAGCTTCTGCACCAGCGACCTGGCCGCTTCCTTCGCGGCCCGAATCTTCTCGCCGCCCATCGACCCCGACCTGTCGAGCACGATGGACAGGTTGAGCGGGACCCGGGTGTCGTCCGTGCGCTGCTCTCCTTCGATCTTCAGCATTGCCCTAACCAGCCAGCCGCCATCGGCGACGGGCTCGTGGTCCAGCAGAATGTTTGTCTTCATGCGTGCCTCCCGTGTAGCGGGACCCGGAGCTGCGCGTGCTTCGGCGTTCGCCGCGCGGTCCAGTCGTCCGTCGGTTGTCATGAGTCGTCGATCGAATCGCGGCAGGACCCGGCACCCGCACCTGCGGCCCCACGGATACGTGCGCCGGGAGTCCCTCGCCGCATAAGGAAGGTACGGGGGGGGTCTGACAGTCGGCCGCCGCGAGTATAGCGAGCCTGCGATCTCGACCAGCGTGCGCCGGGCCAGCCGACAGGTGCCCTTCGCGTCTTGCACACCCCCGACCGGAGCGGCATCCTGTCCGGGCGTTGCGGCCGGACCTCGAAGGCTCCTCCCCCCGCCTTCGGAAGGTGGTCCGCCGGATCGAGACCCCGACCCCCGAGGAGGGCTTCATGCCCCGCCGTTTTCGCTTATCTGCGCTACTGTTCGCCTTCGCCATCCCCCTCGCGCTCGCCGCGTGCGGGGGCGAATCCGACTACGCATCCGACGTGGCCGCTACGCCCGAGGAAGCCCGCGCGATCGCGGAGGAGGCCTACGTCTACGGCTTCCCGCTCGTGGACGGCTACCGCGTGCTGTACAGCTACTTCGCGGATCCGGAGAGCCCGGCGTACCGGGGTCCCTGGAACGAGCTTCACAGCGACGCGCGCGTGTACACGCCGGAGGACCGCGCCATCCAGACGCCCAACTCGGACACGCCGTACTCGATGATCGGGATGGACCTGCGGGCCGAGCCGCTCGTGCTGACGATTCCGCCGATGGACGGCGACCGGTACTTCTCCGTCCAGCTGGTGGACGCCTACACACACAACTTCGCCTACATCGGTACTCGGACGACGGGGAACGACGGGGGCCGCTACCTGGTCGCGGGACCGGACTGGAGCGGCGACGCGCCGGACGGAATCGACGAGGTGTTCCGCGTCGAGACGGAGATCGCCCTTGGCATCTACCGCACGCAGCTGTACGGCCCCGACGACATCGAGCAGGTGAAGGAGATCCAGGCGGGCTACGGGGTGGAGCCGCTCTCCGCCTTCCTGGGCGAGCCGGCCCCGCAGGCGCCGCCCGCACTGGACTTGCAGGCGCCCCTGTCGGCGGAGGAGCAGCGCACCTCGCTCGCCTTCTTCGACCAGCTGAACGCGATGCTCGAATATTGCCCGGTGCATTCCTCGGAAACGGAACTGCGTGCGCGCTTCGCCCGGATCGGGGTCGAAGCCGGCACGACGTTCGACCCGGACGCCCTCTCCCCGGAGATGCGGGCCGCCATCGAGGCGGGGATGGCGGACGCGTGGCAGGCCTTCGACTCGCTGAACACGGGCCCCGTCGCCCGCGGCGAGGTGGTGAGCGGCGACATGTTCGGCACCCGGGAATTCCTCGACAACAACTACCTGTACCGGATGTCCGCAGCCGTGCTCGGGATCTATGGGAATTCGCGCGAAGAGGCGATGTATCCGATCTACTCGACCGACGCGAACGGCGACCCGCTCGACGGGTCGAAGGCTTCCTACCGGCTCCGCTTCGTCAAGCAAGAGTCGTCTCCCGCAAAGGCGTTCTGGTCTCTCACGATGTACGAGATGCCGCAGAGCCTGCTCTACGCGAACCCGATCGACCGCTACCTCATCAACTCCCCGATGCTTCCGGATCTCGTGACGGACGGCGACGGGGTCACGATCTACGTGCAGCACGAGTCACCGGGAGCCGACAAAGAGGCGAACTGGCTCCCCGCGCCTGACGGGCCGTTTATCATGGTGCTGCGCCTCTACCTGCCGGGGCCGGCGGCGCTCGACGGAAGCTGGACGGCGCCCCCGATCGAGCCGGTGACGGATTGACCACCGATTGACGGCGACCGTCAAGGGGCGTCCGCCCCACGCTCCTTGACGGTTCTCCGGTCTTTGCCCACCGTGGCGATGGAGTCATGCACCGGGCGCGAGGCGCCCGTCCCCACCCGCTTCACGGGAGGACCCGAGCGCCAGTTTCCGGATGCACCGAGGGCCCGATCGCAGTCCCCCGCGTCAGGCCCTCGCGCACGCTTCAGAAGGTGTGTCCTTGACGGTTCGGCGCGCCTTCAAGCAGCGTTCCCATCCACGCCGATCCACCGCTTATCCCTACGCGGTTGGACAAGGAATAGTATACGGTTTTCGGGGGTCGGGCGCAAGCTTTTGCGGCCCGATTTAGAGGTTCCGTAACTACAATAAATGCAGCAACTTACAGGCGTACATCTCGTGCGTATTATAAGTTCTTGCAAACGAACGATTTACAGGGCGCCAGCGCCCCCGGTTCTTGTCCTCCGAGAGGCGCCCGTCTACAGGCCCAGCTCCCCCTGCTCCACCCGCCGCACCTCCGCCCGAACCGGCTCCCGGCTCAGCTCCTTGCGATGCGCCTGCCAGCCGGGCATATGCAGGTCCATGAGCTCGTAGAACCTGGCGTTGTGGTTGGCCTCGAGCAGGTGAACCAGCTCGTGCACGACGATGTACTCGAGCAGCTCCGGTGACCGGGTGGCGAGCTCGGTATTCAGGCGGATCGTGCGCTTCGCAGGCGTGCAGCTCCCCCACCGGGTCTTCATGCGCCGCACCTGGAATCGCTCCACTTTCACTCCGAGCCGCGGCTCCCAGCGCTCGAGCAGCGGGGGCACGGCCGTCCGGACCTGCTCGCGATACCAGGTCTCGACCAGGGCTCGCCGCCCTTCCCTGGGCGTACGCGGTCGAACCTGGAGCAGCAGCCGATCGTGATTCAACTCGACGGAGGGTGGCCCGACGCGCTCGGACACCGCCAACAGACAGGGCTTCCCCCACACCTCGTGGCTCTCCCCGTCGATGTACTTGAGTTCGACGCGGGGTCCCGCGGGCGGCGCCTGGCGCGCCTGTTCCCGCATCCATGCCTGCTGCTTCCGGATCCAGTCGAGCTTCGAGATCGCGAAGGCGCGGATCGTCTTGAGACTCGCGCGCTTCGGGGCGGAGATCCGCACCCGGCCCAGCGGCGGCTGCACGGTCAGGTTGATGTTCTTGACCCGCTTGCGGACCACTTCCACCGTGATGTCGCCCAGCACGATCTGAGTAGACTCCATCTCTGCACGGTCGCACATCCGGTGTGCGGGAGAAAGAGAGATCGCCGCGCGGCGCGGCCCAGTTCGCGTTCATGGTGGTCGACAAGAAGCAGGGCTGGGCGAACAACTTCGAGGAAGTCGTCATCGTGACGCACGGGAGCTACTTCGGGGACATCTAGCGGCTGAAGCCGGACGCGGTCGTTCCCGTTGACCGCCCGTTGACCCCGCCAGCCAGCTTCCGGGTGCCACTCAGGGCTACCCGGAGGTACAATGTGGAACCTATGGCGCTCCCACAGATCACCTGGCAGGACGTCCAGCAGCTCCCGGACGACGGCAGACGCCGTGAGGCGATCGAAGGGGAGCTGTACGTGACACGGGCTCCTTCCTTCCGCCACCAGCGGATCTCCCAGCGACTCGAACAGGCCCTCCATGATCTGCTCGAAGTTCCGGGGCGCGGAACAGTCGTTCACGCGCCGATTGGCGTCGAGTTCCCCGCTACCGAAGAGGGCGTGCAGCCGGACATCATCTTCGTGTCGACGGCGCGGCGCGGGATCATCTGCGACGAAGGGATTCGCGGCGCCCCCGACCTCGTGATCGAAATTCTGTCTCCGACCACGGCCCGACGGGATCGCGGTGTGAAACGCCGCCTCTACGAACGCCAGGGCGTGTCCGTGTACTGGATCGTGGAGCCGGATGCGGCTGCGGTCGAGGTCTGGACCTTCGGAGCCGAGCCCCGGCACGGTCGTTACATGGACATGCTTCCCGTCACTCTCGCGGGTGAACAGATCTGTGAAATCAACCTCGCGGAGGTATTCCGACCGGACTGAGCAGGTCGGAGCGCTTCAAGAAACGTTTCCGCGGAAACGTTCTTCGCAGTCTGATCACCTGCCGGGCGCAGGCATTCAGGCCGGACTGACCTCCCCCGTCCGCGCCAGCTCGCCGACCCCGCTCCGGCCGCCGCCGGAGTGCTCAGCCTTGCCCATGTACCATGTTTCTGCCCATGTTTCTGCACCTCTCAGACATGTGAGGACTGAGCGCGCGAATCGCACCACTCTCGGAGCGACCGCGTCGCATCCTCTCCGCTGTCCCACGGCCCTCCGTTTCGGGACAGACGGCGAGCTTGCTGCGGTCGATCGGAAAGATCTTCTGATACGTGACCTTCAGCTCCGACCAACTTCGCCTTCTGCACCAGGCCGGGCTCGATTTCAACTCGACGCTCGAGCTCGCCGAGCTGCTCCCCCGGGTGTTCGACCGGGTAATGGAGGATCTCGACGCGGAAGCGGGATCGATCTGGCTTCGACAGGGAGACTCGCTGGTATGTGAGCTCGCGCGCGGACCGGTGAGCGATCGCATCCAGGGGATGGAGCTTCCCTGGGGAGCCGGCATCGTCGGCGACGTCGGCCGACGCGGCGAGCCGGAGCTGGTCGCGGACGCCACCGACGACCCCCGCTTCGTCCACCAGGTGGACGAGGCCACGGGCTTCACGACCCGTTCCATGGTGGCCGCGCCCCTGGTAGCCAAGGGCGAGGTGCTGGGCGTGTTCCAGCTGATCAACCGGCGGTCCGGCGACGGGCGCTTCGACGAGAGCCAGCGCGACCTGCTGCAGGCGCTGGGCTCGACGGCCGGACTCGCGTTGCACAACGCCCGGCTCATGGACGCGGAGAAGCGGGCGCGCGACCTGAAGGCCCTGCTCGGTATCAGCCGCGAGATCAACGCGACGCTCGAGGTCGAGCGGCTCGTGCTGTCGGTGGTGAACCTGGCCAGCCAGGCGCTGTCCTACGACCGGGCGGCGATCGCCCTCGACGAGGGTGGCGAACCGCTCGTCAGGGCGATCTCCGGGCAGGAGACCGTGGACCCGAAGGCCGAGGACGCGAAGTCGCTCACCGCCCTGGTCACCTGGCTGCTCGAGCGCGCCGACACCACGTACGTCGAGGACGTCACGGCCGACACGGACGAGGCGCGCGGCTTCAGGAATGCGTTCGGCGACTATCTCGAGCGCCGCGGCGTTCGCTCGCTGGCGCTCTTGCCGTTGAAGGACGAGCAGGGCCGGCTCGGGGCCTTCTACATGGAGTCCTCCTCGCCCGCCTTCCTCGGCGACAGCGGACTCGAGGCGTCCGAACTGCTGTCCAACCAGGTCTCGGTGGCGCTCCGGAACGCGGAGCTGTACAGCCAGACGCCGTTCATCGGCCTCCTGCAACCGATCGCCGAGTGGCGCGGCCGGCTCGTCGGCATGTCCGGCCGCCGCATGGCCGCGCGCTACGGCGTCCCTGCCTTCCTGTTGATCGCCGCGGCGATGTTTCCATGGAAGCAGCGGACCAGCGCGCAGCAGGCGGAACTGCTGCCGGCCGGCCGGATGCCGGTGCGGGCCACGGTCGGCGGACTCGTGACGCAGGTCCTCGTCGATGAAGGGGACCAGCTGGAAGCGGGAGCGGTGCTCGCCGTGCTGCGCGATGACGAGCTCGACATCAGTCTGAGCGAGGCCCAGGCCGGCCACGCGACCGCCGTCCGCACCGCCGCGTCCGCGCGGGCCCGCGGAGATGAGTCGGCCGCGCGGGTGGCCCAGATCACGGCAGATGAACTCGCCGGCCGAGTCGGTCTGCTCTCCGAGCAGGTCGGGCGTACCCGGCTACGGGCGCCGCTGAAGGGTGTCGTGCTCACCATGCGACCCTGGGAGCGGATCGGCGAATGGCTGGACGCGGGAGAGACTTTCATCCTGCTCGGCAGCACCGACGACCTGGAGCTCGAGGCGCGCGTTCCGCAGCGGCACATCGATCGGGTCCGGGTCGGCCAGGAAGTGCGGCTCAAGGTGGAGGCGCGACCGGAGAACACGTTCGTCGCCGGGGTCACGGAGATCGCGCCGCAGGCTGAGCCGGGCGAGGGGGACGCCGAGCCCACCTTCGTCGTGCGGGCAAGGATCGACAACTCGGAGGAGCTGCTGCGTCCCGGGATGCAGGCACGGGCGAAGATCGTCGGGGATCGTCGCCCGCTCGGCTGGATCGTCATCCGTCCCCTGGTGGAATGGATGCAACTCCGTTTCTGGCGCTGAGGAGCCGAACATGATCGACAACAGGGCGGCGAAGCGGCGCGGGGCATGGATCGGCTTCGCCCTGTTCGGGGCGATGCTGTCCGCGGGCTGCGCCCGCGAGATCGGCTCCGACGTCGGCGACGAGTCGGCGCAGCCGGGCGCGGACGCGTCGCGGGTCACGGTCGCGCTCGCCGCGGCCTTGCCGGACGCCCGACGGACGTTTCAGACCAACCTCTATTCCGAGCTCGATGCCGACCTGTACAGCCGGCTGATGGTGGAGGAGACAGCCGGGGTCGGAATCCCGGTCACGGCCATCCACGTCGAGCTCGGCGACCGGGTGGCCGAGGGTCGCCTGCTCGCCACCCTCGAGGCCTCGGATGCCCGCCTCGAGGTCCAGGCCGCCGATCCGGAAGCGGAGATCGCTGCCTCGAACCTCCACCGGGTCGAGGAGCTGGCGAGCAGCGGCGCGGTGTCGCAGACCGAGCGCGAGGACGCCCTGCTGCGCAGCCGAACCGCGGACGCGGCCCTGGCCAAGGCCCGGCTCAATCTCTCCCGCACCGAGGTCAGGGCGCCGTTCGCGGGCGTGATTTCCCGGCGTTACGTGCGGGTGGGAGACATCGTCGATGACGAGACGCCGCTGTTCCGGGTCACGGCGATGGCGCCCCTGCGGGCCCGTCTCCTGGTCCCGGAATCCGAGGTCGCCGAGTTCGCCCGGGGCGCCCCGGTGCGGCTCGTCGCGGCGGACGGATCGGAGGGGATCGCGGAGGTGATCCTCCTCAGCCCGACCACGGATCCCGGCAGCGGCACGCGCGAGGTGATCGTCGAGCTGACCAGGGTGGGAGA
>JAENXO010000402.1 GCA_016649455.1 Gemmatimonadota bacterium
ATGTGGGAGGAGATCGGATACCGGGTCATCGGTATGGGGAACGGCCAGATGACCAGGTCCTACCAGATCCGACTGAGGCGAGTGGCGCACGGATATCCAGGATACCAGTACTGGCTGTTCTCGCGTGTCGTCGGGAAGCCCAGAGAGATGGTGCGCGTGCCATCGGTCCGCTGCGAGAAGCTCTGGGAGACGGCGCGAGGTCTCCTTCTCAACTTTCCTGTGCCCGGGGCCCTGGTCATGGGCGGCGGCTATCACTGCGAGCTCGAGTTCGACAGCTGCGACAACTACTGCAAATTCCGCTGGAGAAACGACCTTCCGGCGGAGTGGAGTGCCCTCGCTCCAGTGCTCGAAGCTCTGGAGGCGCTGCACCGCCGGGCCCGTTTTCACCTGGCTCCTCTGTCGCCGGATCTCGAGAAGCTGCAGGGGATCATCGCCGACGGGGACGACGCCACATGGGATCGGACGGCAAAAACGATCTGCGCGTTCCATCGCAAGTTTGGATCGTGGCCGACGGTCCTGCGGGTCCCCGACGGGGGCGAACTCATGCTCGAACTCGATTTTGGGGAACGGACCCTGGCAATGCTCCGCGAGCGTCTGAGTCTCGTTCGCGACAGTGCCCTTGAGTGGAGCCAGTATGAGAGGATCATCGCCGAGGACGAGGCAGGGAACCGGGCTGAATACCCGGTCGACGTTTACGGAGTGGAGTGGATTACGGACGAGGAATTCCACGCCTGGATCGGAGTTGGGCCGGAGCAGGTTGCCGACCGTGAGGCGGAGAAGAAGCGTCAGGAGCTGGAGGAGTATCAGCGCGCGATCGGCCGGGATCGTGGGGTGAAGCCGCTGGAGGGGGATTGAGTCGGAGGGCGCCCGCCCTCCAGAATTGACGTCATGGTGAGCCCGGGCTGCGATCCTCACTCCGGATCAACTAGATTGGAGGAGAGATATGGCCTGGCGGCAGGAGCGGCGGATGCGATATCGAGTGCTGATACAGCAAGACGAAGACGGCATCTATGTGGCGGAGGTACCGTCGTTGCCGGGCTGCATCTCTCAGGGAAGATCCCGCGAGGAAGCCGTTGCCAACGTGCGCGAGGCCATGGCCGCGTATCTCCAGAGTCTCGAGGATCACGGAGATCCGATCCCGCCACCGATCTCAGAGGAGATTGTGGAGTTGTAGTTGTCTCGTCTGCCTGTCCTGTCGGGGCGCGAGGTAGTGCGTGCCCTCGAGCGCCTCGGATATGTGCGTGACCGGCAGCGCGGCAGCCACATCGTTCTCCGGGCAACCACTTCACCACACCGCAGGATTGTCGTTCCCGATCACGACGAAGTCGCCAGGGGTACTCTTCGCGCTATCGTGCGCCAGGCGGGTCTGAGCGTCGAGCAGTTTCTGACTCTTCTCTGACCAGTTTTCGCGGGACTTCCTACGACTGTCACACCCCCCTGTCACCTTTCATCTGTACAGTTGTGACGACTCCACCTCCGCCAACTCTCTGGAGGCACAGATGACTATGCATCCGCTCCGATCCAGGCGACCGACGATTCGCACGACCGTCCTTCTGGCGCCGCTCTTCCTGCTGTGCTTCACGACCACGAGCTTCGCCCAGGACCGCGTGAACACTACGACCACCTGCCTCGGTGACGTCTGCTTCACGACGGGCACGGTCGGCGACCAGCGCGTGAACACGACCACGACCCGGCTCGGTGACATCGAGTACACGAACGGGCAGATCGGGGACCGGCGCATCAGCACGAACACGACCCGACTGGGCGAGATCGAGTTCACCAACGGCGCGATCGGCGACGATCGGGTGAGCACGAACCGGACCCGGCTCGGCGAGATCGGCTTCACGAACGGGTCGGTGGGCGATAGCCGCGTCAACGCGACTTCCACGCGCCTCGGAGAGATCGGCTTCACAAACGGGACGATCGGCGCGAGCCGGTTCAATACGACGGACACGCGGCTCGGCGAGACGACGTTTCGGACGGGAACGATCCAGCGTCCGTCGCCGACGTACGTGTACGAGCCCTACGAACCCTAGGGATGCGTTCGGGGGGCGGGAGGGCGACCTCGCATCCCGGGCCGCGCGGTCGCCCTCCCACCCCGAACCACCTAAATTCACAGTGTCATAGCCGCACCGCCGGACCACAACGCAACCCGCGTCGCGCCCCACCGATGCGCCTGACCCTCCGGAGGCATCATGCATCTGGTTGGAGACCGGCTCGTCTTCGCCGCGACGGACCTGAGCAACTACCTCGCGTGTCCCCATCTGTCGGGCCTCAGTCGGGCCGTAACGCTCGGCGAAGCGCCGAAACCGAGGGTGTACGATGACCCGGGCACGGAGGTGCTGCGCCGTCGCGGGCTGGATCACGAGGCGCAATTCCTGGCGCAGTTGCGTGACCGTCACGGCACGGTGGTCGAGATCGCCGAGCCGGAGCCCGGTATCCCCTCGGGAAGACGCTGGACAGCCGGTGCCGAGTCGACGCACACCGCCATGCAGATGGGCGCCGACGTGATCTTCCAGGGCGTCCTGTTCGACGGATACTGGCTCGGGAAGCCCGACTTTCTGCTGCGCGTGCCTGGGCGCAGCGATCTCGGGAACTGGTCCTACGAGGTGGTGGACGCGAAGCTGGCGCGCGAGGCGAAGGCGGGCGCGGTCCTGCAGATCTCGCTCTACTCGGACCTGCTGGCGGCGGTGCAGGGACACTCGCCCGAGCACATGCACCTGGCGCTCGGCCGCAGCGATGAGCCCGAGCGCTTCCGGGTGAACGATTTCGCGGCCTACTACCGCATGGTCCGGCGCCGGTTCGAGACGCACGTGGGGTCGGATCCGCTGAGCCACACGTATCCCGAGCCGGCTGCGCACTGCGACATCTGCAACTGGTCGCAGGAGTGCGATGCGCGGCGGCGCGCGGACGATCATCTGTGCCTCGTCGCCGGGATCGGCCGTCACCAGCGCGACAGCCTGGTCGAGCGCGAAGTCGAGACGCTAGCCGCACTCGGCCGGCTGCCGCTGCCCTTGGAGCCTCGGCTCGACGG
>JAENXO010000098.1 GCA_016649455.1 Gemmatimonadota bacterium
ATGGGGACGATGATCCAGACGTTCGGTCTGACCGAGGGAGACTTCCGGGGGGAGCGATTCGATGAGCACCCCATAGCCCTGCAGGGCAACAACGACATTCTCAATCTCACGCGCCCGGATGTTGTGCGGGAGATCCACCTGGCCAATCTGGACGCCGGTGCGGATCTCGTCAGCACCAACACATTCAATTCGAATCGAATTTCGCAGGCCGACTACCGGTGCGAATCAGTCGTCTACGAGATGAATCGCGCGGCCGCGCGAATCGCGCGTCTGGCTGCCGATGAAGTTGAAATCAAGGATCCATCACGACCCAGATACGTCGTGGGCTCGCTCGGACCGACAAACCGCACCGCCTCAATGTCGCCTGATGTGTCAGACCCGGGGTTTCGCAGCGTCACGTTCGGCGATCTTGCAGCAGCGTACGAGGAGCAGGCGCGAGGTCTGGTCGAGGGCGGTGCCGACATCCTGCTGGTCGAGACGGTATTCGACACGCTGAATGCTCGTGCGGCAGTGTTCGCCATTCTCGGCTACCTGGAGGCCTCCGGCATCGAAGTGCCGCTCATGGTATCCGGGACGATTACGGATGCGAGCGGTCGCACGCTGAGCGGACAGACTCCGGAAGCGTTCTACAACTCGGTACGACGCCCCAGCCTGTTCAGCGTCGGCCTCAACTGCGCGCTCGGCGCCCGGGAACTTCGGCCCCATCTTGAGGAAATCAGCCGCATTGCCGAGATACCTGTCAGCTGTCACCCGAATGCAGGCCTGCCGGACGAATTCGGGGCCTACGGGCAGACTCCAGACGAGTTCGCCGATGTAATGCGAGAATTCGGTGACCGAGGATTCCTGAACATCGCCGGCGGCTGTTGTGGAACGACACCCGAACACATCAGGGCTTTGAGCAGGGCGCTCCTCGGAGTGCCACCACGGCAGCTCCCGCGGATTCCGGTTCGCTGTCGGCTCAGCGGACTGGAGCCGGTCACGATCGGGCCGGACTCGCTGTTTGTAAATGTCGGTGAACGCACGAACGTGACCGGATCGACCCAGTTCCGTGAGCTCGTCAAGGCGGACGACTTCGAATCGGCGCTCCAGGTTGCTCGCCAACAGGTAGAAAGTGGAGCGCAACTGCTTGACGT
The DNA here is from genome assembly GCA_016649455.1 of Gemmatimonadota bacterium. GTDB lineage: Bacteria > Gemmatimonadota > Gemmatimonadetes > Palauibacterales > Palauibacteraceae > Carthagonibacter. The sequence goes on from JAENXO010000098.1 coordinate 1,134, forward strand.
CAATATGGATGAGGGATTGCTCGACTCAGTGGAGGCGATGCGAACTTTTCTCAACCTCGTGGCGGCAGAACCCGAAATTGCACGGATTCCGATCGTCATTGATTCGTCCCGCTGGGAGGTGATCGAAGCGGGTCTCAGGTGCGTCCAGGGCAAGGGGGTCGTCAACTCCATCAGCTTGAAGGACGGGGAGGAGGCGTTCAGGGAGAAGGCCGAACTGATTCTGCGGTATGGCGCTGCTGTGATCGTCATGGCGTTTGACGAGAGGGGGCAGGCCGACACGTACGAACGAAAGGTGGGAATCTGTACTAGAGCGTTCCGAATTCTCACGCGCGAACTTGGCTTCCCTCCAGAGGACATAATCCTCGACCCCAACATCTTCGCAGTAGCCACCGGAATCGCCGAACACGATCACTATGCAATTGCATACCTGGAGGCCTGTCGAGCGCTGAAAGACACACTTCCGCACACCCTGGTGAGTGGCGGAGTGAGCAATCTGTCGTTCTCCTTCCGGGGCAGCGATCGGGTGCGTGAGGCAATGCACTCCGCCTTCCTGTATCACGCCGTCCAGGCGGGTATGGACATCGGAATCGTCAACGCCGGGGCCTTGCCGGTCTATGACGACATTCCGGCGGAACTGCGCGACGCCGTCGAGGACGTGATCTTCGCCCGCCGCGAAGACGCCACCGAACGGCTCACCGCACTGGCCGGACGGTTCCGGGGGGCGGGAACGAGACCGGAAGCGGACCTGTCATGGCGTGACGGCTCCGTGGAGGAACGACTCGGACACTCGCTCGTGCATGGAATAGCCGAGTGGATCGAGCAGGATGTCGAAGAAGCACGTAGAGCCAGCGAATGGGCCCTGGACGTCATCGAGGGTCCTCTGATGGACGGGATGAACGTCGTCGGCGACCGTTTCGGTGACGGACGCATGTTCCTGCCGCAGGTGGTCAAGAGCGCTCGCGTCATGAAGAAGGCAGTTGCCCACCTCATTCCCCACCTGGAGGCAGAGTCTGCCGACCGCGGCAGGCTCGTGAAGGGCAGGATCCTACTTGCCACGGTAAAGGGCGACGTACACGACATCGGCAAGAGCATCGTCTCAGTCGTTCTTCAGTGTAACGGTTACGAGGTGGTGGATCTCGGAGTGATGGTTCCGAGCGTGGACATCCTCCGAGTGGCCCGAGAGGTCGAGGCGGATGTGATCGGACTGAGCGGCCTGATCACTCCCTCCCTCGATGAGATGATTCACGTGGCCTCGGAGCTTGAACGCGAGGGTTTCGAGACTCCGCTTCTGATCGGAGGCGCCACGACATCGAAGACACATACGGCGGTCAAGATAGATCACTGCTACTCTGCACCTACCGTCCACGTGCTGGATGCGTCGCGAAGTGTGGGAGTGGTCAGTCGGCTCCTCAACCACGCTCAGCGGGCGGAGTTCGCGGCGGAGGTGCGAGCTGAGTACGTGCATGTCAGAGAACAGCACGCAGCCCGTGGTAAGAAGCGCCAACTTCTGCGTCTGGAACAGGCCCGCAGCCGGGCCTTCCATACTTCCTGGAAAGAGTACATTCCCCCCGAACCTCGGAAGCCGGGTGTCCACGTGATCGAGGATCAGTCCTTGGCCGGGCTGGTTCCGTACATCGACTGGACTCCATTTTTCCATGCGTGGGAGTTGGCCGGCCGGTACCCGAAAATCCTGTCTGATCCAGTGGTCGGGACGCAAGCGCGCGATCTGTACGACGATGCTCTGGCGGTTCTGGATTCGATCATCGCCGCCGATGGACTCGGAGCTCGAGGGGTGTTCGGACTGCTGCCGGCTGCCGCGCTCGGAGACGACATCGGCGTCTTCGATCTGGAAGACCGGAGCAATCTCGTCGCGTGCATCCCGGGCCTGCGACAGCAGTTTGGTAAGGCTGATGGGCGACCCAATCTCGCGCTAGCCGATTTCGTGGCTCCTGCCAACTCTGGTCGCAGCGACTGGATCGGCGCGTTCGTCGTGACGACGGGCCACGGCCTTGAAGAGATTTGCGCGTCATTCGAGAACGATCACGATGACTATCAGGCGATACTGGCCCGGTCGCTCGCCGATCGGCTGGCGGAAGCCTTCGCTGAGTGTCTCCACCAGCAGGTGCGCCAGGAATTCTGGGGCTATGCGGCAGGCGAGGAGATGGACAACGAGGGCCTGGTCCGTGAGGAATACAGGGGCATTCGACCGGCGCCAGGCTACCCCGCCTGCCCTGATCACTCAGCAAAGCGCATCCTGTTCGATCTCCTGGACGCGCAGCGCGCGACGGGCGTGTGTCTGACGGAGAACTACGCGATGAATCCGGCCGCTTCCGTGGCCGGCTGGTACTTCTCGCACCCGGCCTCGAGCTACTTCGGGGTGGGCCGTGTTGGTCGGGATCAGGTCGAGGATTACGCATCACGATCCGGAATCTCGATACAGGAAGCGGAACGATGGCTCGGTCCGAGCCTGGCGTACGACCGAGAGAACGGCAGATGAGCGCGCTAAGGCGGCGGCTGAGCGAAGACCAAGTCCTGGTTGTGGACGGAGCCATGGGCTCGATGCTCTATCAGCGTGGAGTCTTCGTGAATGTCTGTTACGATGAGTTGAACCTCAACAGGCCGGAACTCGTCCGCGGAGTTCACGAGGCCTACGTACGGGCGGGAGCGGAAATCCTTGAGACCAACACGTTCGGCAGCAACCCAGTCAAGCTGTCCAGCCACGGCCTGGAGGAGCGGACGGAGGAGATCAACCGGGTCGCCGCTGGACTTGCCCGGCAGGCCGCAGGCGACCAGGCCTTCGTAGTCGGAGCTATGGGTCCGCTCGGAATGCGGATTGAACCGTGGGGACCCACTTCTCGAGAGGAGGCCGCGGCATTCTTCGCCCGACAGGCCACCGGGTTGCTCGACGGAGAGGTCGATGGGTTTATCCTGGAAACGTTCTCGGATCTAGGTGAACTCGAGGCTGCCATCCAGGCTGTGCGCGGCCTCTCGGATCTCCCCGTGTTTGCCCAGATGAGTTTCGGCTCGGATGGTACTACGGCATATGGAACGCCGGTTGAGGTGTTCGCCGAGCGCATGGGAACTGGCCTGGTGGATGTCATCGGCCTCAACTGCGCTGTCGGGCCAGCCGCGATGCTGGAGACTATTGAGCGGTTGGTCGCAGCTACCGTCCTCCCCGTTTCGGCCCTGCCCAACGCAGGCCTTCCACGGTCCGTTGGCGGCCGGATCATGTATCTGTCGAGTCCCGAGTACATGGGCCGGTATGCCCGGCGCATGATCGATGCCGGGGTGAAGATCATCGGAGGTTGCTGTGGAACCACGCCGGCTCACATTCGGGACCTGCGAAGCCAGGTGGTCAGCGTCGTACCACGTCATTCAGGTCCGGAACGGCGCCACGCCGAGGTGGCACGGGTGGAAGCGCAGGAACCAGTGCCCCTCGTCGAGCGATCTGGTCTCGGGGCGAAGCTCGGTCGAGGCGAGTTCGTCATCACGACGGAGATTCTCCCTCCGCGAGGCTGGAAGCCTGACGAAATGCTGGCACAGTGCCGAGAACTGAGAAACGGCGGCGTGGATGCCATCCACGTCCTCGATACTCCGAGGGCCAGGAGTCGCATGGGAGCAATCCCGGCGGCGCTGCTCATCGAGCGTGAAGTCGGAATCGAGACGGTATTTCACTACACGTGCCGGGACCGCAACATGCTGGGGATGCAGGCAGACCTGCTCGGCGGCGCCGCGGCCGGGCTGCGGAACGTACTCGCTGTCACTGGAGATCCGCCGGCTTCAGGAGCATATCCGGATTCGACAACCGTGTTCGACATCGACAGCATCGGTCTCATCAACCTGCTCAACCGACTGAACCGCGGACTTGATCCGGGAGGCAGCTCGATCGGGGATCCGACCCGCTTCGTTTCAGGCGTGGCGCTCGCCCAGAGTGCCGGAGATCTGGACTCGGAATTGAAGAGATTTTACTGGAAAGTGGATGCAGGTGCCGACTTCGCGGTCACCCAGCCGGTGTTCAATCCGGTGGATCTGCTTCAGGTACTCGACCGCCTGGAAAGAGAAGAGCTGCGCATTCCGGTCATCGCTGCCCTGTGGCCGCTCGTGTCCGTGCGGGGCGCGGAGTACCTGGCGAATGAACTTCCGGGGGTGGTGATTCCCGAGCCGATTCTAGAGAGAATGCGGATCGCGGAGGACTGTGGCGTAGAGGAAGCGCGCAAGGAGGGCTTGGCGATTGCCCTCGAGGTCTTCGAGCAGATCCGAGGTGCGGTGGCCGGCGTACAGGTGGCCACCCCGATCGGGGGCCGTGAATCGACACTCGAGCTTCTCGCGTCGGTTCGAAACTCAGTCAGGACCTAGGTAGACCGCCGACCGAAGGCGGATTGCTTAGCAGTCGACGGCGGCCAGGATTTCCGCGTACTGTTGATCGACCCGGTGCAGATCCAGATTGCTCACATAGACTCTTTCTGCACCCAACTCCCGCAGGGCCCGGATCGTGGCTACGCAGACATCGACCGCTGACATGCCTCTCTCGAACTCACGACTCAGCGCTTCGACCGGAACAGGGAAGTATCGCGACAGCCATTCCAGCGTCTCGGGCCGTGCGCTCCGGTAGAAGAACACACCAAACACAGCCGGAGCTTCGATTCCGCGCTTCCGGGTTGCTGTCACGAATCGCTCCACCTCCTCCAGCCGATGGTGCGAGACGATCTGTGTGAGGAAGAAGTCGATCTCGTAGTCGGGACTCGCCAGAAGCCTTACCTGGCCCTGAAGATCTCGATGCGGATTCGCCCAGCCCCCTAGCCGCAGTTCCGGCACGCGGCTCCGAATCGACTTCCGCAGCTCTGATGAATGCGAAACGCAGCGCGGCGTTCCGACGTCTGTGTCGCCTCCCAGAACAGTAATGGCACCAAATCCGGATGCGAGTGCGCGGCTGGCATACAGGTGGCAGTAGTCGAGAGGGTGTTTGGTGGTCAGGAACGGAACCACCTTCCCGCGATCCACCTGGTCCGACAGGTTGGCGGAAAGATGGCCCAGATTTTCTTCTTCGGCCTCTCCCACGGCGTTGTCGGTGAGAAACACGACAGTGTCGCGCCGGGCCAGCCGCTCCATCGCATGGTACATGTCGATCCAGACATCGATGCTGTCGCGGTGGGACATGCCCGTGCGCGGGGGTCGAAGCTCCACTCCCACCAATGGCCTGTTATCTGCGAGGCGTTCGTGGGCTGACAGAGGATTCTGATCGTACAACATCAGTTCGCCTTTGCTGTGTCTCGGCGGCGCGGACCGGCAGCACATTTCGCCTTGGGGAAGAATGCGCCCGGAGAGATTCGAACTCCCAGCCTCCTGATCCGTAGTCAGGTGCTCTATCCAATTGAGCTACGGGCGCGCGATCGACCCTGGCGGGTCGGCTTCATTCCGGGTCCGCGGCCGCGGACCCGGAGAGTGGAGAAGGCGCCTCGCGGCGCCCTCGATGCCCAGGAGAGGATTCGAACCTCCACGACCTTGCGGCCACCAGCCCCTCAAGCTGGCGCGTCTGCCAATTCCGCCACCTGGGCAGGCATGCTCGGGGGGGGAGTCGAACCCCCACGGGATATTACTCCCACAGGATCCTGAATCCTGCGCGTCTGCCAATTCCGCCACCCGAGCGTCTTGCTCGCTTGCCCCGTCTCTTGACGGCTTCCGCGAACACAGACCCCCGCCAGTTCGCGGGGGTTCGGTTCGACGGACGGAGTCCGGAGCAGACGTCCCCGCTCTTCACGGGGCCGTCAAAGATAACGGCTGGACGGGTCCGCGCAAGAAGTCTGATGAGCGGCCTGAAGTGACGGAGAAGGCCTCCTGCCCTTATCGTATGCAGTGAGTCGCCGCCCGCGTCGGATTCGACGTTGAGCACCGAGCTACCCGCGAGGAGTTCTTCCATGATTCGTCCGGTCTCCTGGCTGATCGCGCTGCTGATCCTCCTGCCGGCCACCGCCGGCGCTCAGCAGGGCGTGTCGCTGCGGATTGACGAGTTTGACGGGTTTCCGTGGGGCACGACTGAGGAAGAGGTCCTGGATCGACTCGGAGAGCCGGTTCAGGCTGACACGCTCGAGGGAGGTGTCGTTGTCCTGGCCTTCCTGGGCACGATCGGGGACACGGCTTCGATTGCCATGTTCGCGTTCCTGCCCGGCCAGGGACTCGTGAAGGGGCAGCATTCAATCGCGTTCGATGTTTCGGAGGACTGCGTGGCCCTGTTCAGGGCCATGCGAAATCACCTTCTCCTGAAGTACCCCATGATCGTTCCCGTAGATCGGAGCAGGAACGACTCGAGCAATACCTTCTGCGCAGCTGTCGTCGATGGCGATGCGGCATGGATCTCCACCTGGGAAGACCCTCAGACGGGCGCTCAGGCCCTGGTCTCGATCGAGGCCGGACGTCCGAGACTGAACGTCGTGTTCGAGTCAGCCAGGTTCATCGCCTGGGTGGAGGACCCGGACCGACCCTCGGAACCTGAACCCTGAACCCCCGAAGACGGAGAGACACATGTCCCGACAGGATCCCCGCGCCCCCACAAGTCAGAACTTGAAGATACCGTTGACGGGTACCGTGCTCGCGGTCGTCCTCTCGGCCTGCAGCGGCTCGCAGCCGTATTCATCGCCCGTGAGCGCGAGCGCTGGAACGACGTTCGACTGCGTGCGAAGCCAGATGGTGCAACTCGGTTACACAATTGACGAGGCTGATCGCGATCGCGGCACTGTGGTCGGCAGCCTCCGTATCGCCATGCAGACCGACGATGAGACCGCGCTCGTGCTCAATGCCGAGGTCGAGCCGGTCAACGCGAGTTCGAAGCTCTCCATCAAGCCGTATCGCCAGACTATTACGACCGGGGGGAGCGTTGATCGCGACAGTGACAGTTCGGCCGAGGCGGATGCCCGAAGACTGCTGATCAGCTGCGGCGGCAGGGTGGACCAGGGAGAACCCGACAGGCCGTACGGCATCAGGCCGGAGATCACCACGACACCCTGACCGGAGAGACGGATATCGCGCCGCGTTCCTTCCAGCCACCTGAATAAGCGAAAGGCCCGCCCCGCTACTGCGGGACGGGCCTTCTGCTTACTTCCTCCGGACGAA
>JAENXO010000598.1 GCA_016649455.1 Gemmatimonadota bacterium
CTCGTTATCGCTTCCGCTGCCGCGTCCGGGTTTCACGCCCTCGAGCGGAGCGGCCGCCTGCCGGAACCCCGCCACGAACGAAGAGTCCTTCATGATCTTGTCGCCCAGACCGGGTGTTTCCTTGCTCTCGAGGACTTTCATTGAGAGCACCCGATCGGCGGAGGGATCATAGCCGAAGATCAGGAAAATGTAGTCCTGGAAGCCCGGCTCCTGGCCCGTGATCGCGTAACCGATCGGCTGTCCTTCGGCGTCGAGCCCGAGGTGGACTTTCTCGGCCGTGATCGTGTCGGCGCCGGCCGCCGGAGTCTCGGACAGCGCTCCGTCTACCACGTAGTACGTCCGAACGGTCTCGGGACCGTCCAGCACCTCCTGGATCGCCTCGCGCAGGACCATGGCCCGGTACGCCTGGATGCGGGGATTCGCCCACCCGAACACCAGTACGATCACCAGGCCTGCCAGCGCGCCGGCCGTGGCCAGCGTCGTGATCAGGCGAGCGGACGATGTCGGCGGTCGTTCAGGGGCCTGCGGCGGTCCTCCCGGCGGGCCTCCGCCCGAATCCGGCTCGGTCCGCGGGTCGTCGGCGACCTGAGGAAGCTCAGTCACGCGGTCGCCTCCTCTCTCTTCCGTCCGTGACCGAACACGCGCGGCTGGGTCGCCCGGTTGATGAACGGAACCATCGCATTCATCAGGAGGATCGCGTACATGACCCCCTCGGGCAGGCCGCCCCACACCCGGATCAGCACGACGAGCAGGCCGATGCCGATTCCGTAAACCCAGGCCCCCCGCTTGGTGACGGGCGAGGTGACCATGTCCGTTGCCATGTACATCGCGCCCAGCATCAACCCGCCCGAAAACAGCATGAACAGCGGACTGGGGAAGCGGGCGCCGTCGATCAGGAACAGCAGACCCGAGAACACCACGACGGTGAGCAGGATCGACGCCGGAATTCGCCAGTCGAGGTATTTCTTCACGGCCAGGAAGATGCCGAGGGCGAGAATCAGTAGCGCCGACGTCTCACCGAGCGAGCCGCCCGTGCGGCCGATCAGCAGGTCCAGGACTTCCGTGCCTGTCCCCTCGAACTTCCAGGCCCCGAGTGGCGTGGCCGCGGTCACGAGATCCACTGTGTTCGGCGACATCAAGGGCAGAGCGAAATTGTCGCCCCGCAGAGCCCACCAGGAGGCCTGCTGTGCTGGCCAGGTCGTGATCGCGATCGGGAACGCGGCCTGCAGGAACGCCCGCCCGAGCAGTGCCGGGTTGAACACGTTCTGCCCCAGACCACCAAAGATCAGCTTTCCGAATCCGATCCCGAAGGCACCGCCGACGAACGCCATCCACATCGGAAAGCCTGCCGGGAGGATCAGGCCGAGGAGAACTCCGGTGATGATCGCCGAGCCATCTCCCACGGCTCCACGCTTGCCGAACACCCGCTCGGTGACGACCGCGCCCGCGGTAGAAGCGCCGATCACCAGCAGGGCGCTGGGGCCGAACCAGTACACGGCAGCGGCGATCAGCGGAACCAGCGTGGCGTTCACCGTCCACATGATGCGCGGCGTGGAGTGCGGCGAGTGAACGTGCGGTGATGCGGCGATCCGCAGGAGGGTCTCCTCCTCGCGCGCGGTGCCGGAGCTCCGGCCAGGCCCGCTCATGCCGCCGCCCCCTTCGACTTCTGGCGTCGCAGCATGTTCTTGCCCAACGCGAACATCTGGGACAGCGGGATGTGTGACGGACAGACGTAGGAGCAGGAGCCGCACAGCATGCAGTCCATCAGGTGCGAGTTCTCCATCTCCTCGTACCGAC
>JAENXO010000559.1 GCA_016649455.1 Gemmatimonadota bacterium
GAGCTCACCGTTGCCCAGGGCCTCGGAGAGCGCCGCCTCGTCAACGATGCCACCCCGGGAGAGGTTCAACAAGACGGCGTCCGGGCGCATCGACGCGAATTCGGCCGGACCGATCAGCTGCGTTGTGGCCGCCGTCTCGGGGAGGGAGAGGACGACGTAGTGGGCAGCCGCGAGCGCCGTTCGCAGGTCCTCGGGCGCGAGCGTGAGATCCACCTCCGGCAACAGGGTCCGATCCGGGTGGGCGCGAATTGCGAGGACGTTCATTCCGAGCGCCTTGGCGCGCATTCCGATCGCCCGGCCGATCCCGCCGTATCCGACGATCGCCACCGTGCTTCCGGCCAGCTCCCGCAGGGGGCTGCCCTCGTCGGCCATCGACTCGTACGGCCAGCCGCCTCCCTGGAGCCCGGTCGCAGCAATGTCGAATCCCCGCCCGAAGTACAGCATCGCCCCGATCGCCCACTCGGCCAGGGGCTCGGCGTAGATCCCGGCGGAGTTCGTCATCACCAGGTCCGTGTCGCCTGCTCCAGCGCGCAGGCTTCCTCCCACTCCGGAGGCTCCCGAGTGAAACCACTTCAGCCCGCCGGCCGCCTCGAGCAACTCCGGCGTGATGCCGTAGCCGAAGTACGCCTCGGCGCCGCCGATCGCGTTCAGCACCTCGGAGGGAGCCCGTGCTGGCCCGTCTCCCGCTGCATCCGCCGCGACGCGGATCGCCCTGACCTCCCATTCTCCGGCACCGTCTTCCGCGAGCTGCTCGACGACTTTGTCCGGGATCCGCCAGGCGGGATACCGATCGGAGTGCATCCAGATCAGGAGGGTGCGCGACTGCCCGTCTCCGTCACTCATCGGCGGGAGGTTCCAGTCCCATTCGCTCGTAGGCTTCCGCGAGGGTGGTCCTGGCGATCGCCCGAGCGCGGACCGCGCCGTCGGCAAGCATCTCGTGCACCCGGTCCGGGTGCTCGCGCAGCTCGCGGGCCCGCTCGCGGATCGGAGCCAGCTTCGCGCTGATCCCGTCGGCCAGGATCCGCTTGCAATCCACGCAGCCGATCGTAGCCGCCCGGCAGCGGACCGCGATCTCCTCACGCTCCGCCGGGTCGGTGAAGAACTCGTGCAACGAGAACACATTGCACACGTCCGGATCGCCCGGGTCGTCCAGCCGCACCCTGGCAGGATCGGTGACGGCCGTCCTGACCGTGGCCCAGATTTCTTCCGGTTCGCCGAGCATCGGGATCGTGTTGTTCTGGGATTTCGACATCTTCGAGGCGCCGTCGAGCCCGAGGATCTTCTTTCCCCCGCCGATCATCGGCTGCGGCTCCGGGAAGTACTCTCCAAACCGCGTATTCCACTTGCGGGCAATCTCGCGCGTGAACTCGAGGTGCTGCCGCTGATCCTCTCCGACCGGGACCAGGGTGGCCTGATACAGCAGGATGTCGGCGGCCTGCAGGATTGGATAGTTGAGCAGGCCGGCGCTGATCATCTCCACCCGCTCCGACTTGTCCTTGAACTGCGTCATCCGGCTCAGCTCTCCGAGCGGCGTGACCGTGTTGAACAGCCACTCGAGCTGGGCGTGCTCCGGCACCGCCGACTGCACGAACAGGATGCAGTTCTCGGGATCGAGGCCGGCGGCGAACAGCCCGACCGCCACGTCGAACACCCGCTGCTTCAGCGCCTCCGGCTCGTACGGGATCGTTATGGCGTGCAGATCGACAATCGAGTAGATGCACTCGTACCTGTCGGTCAGCTCGACCCAGTTCTGGATCGCGCCGAGATAGTTGCCCAGGTGCAGGTCACCGGAGGGCTGAATACCGCTGAACACACGGGCTTTGCCTGGGGTCATTCCGGAGTCGTCGGTAGGGGTGGATAGTCGTCGATTGCCGGCTTTCGGCGGCCTTTCAGTGGCCGTCTCGAAGGTAGCCGAACCACCCGAACGCGAGCAAGCGAGATCCGAGTGAAAGCAGCAGCCGA
>JAENXO010000071.1 GCA_016649455.1 Gemmatimonadota bacterium
ATCCAGGCACCATCCGGAGACCACGAAGCGATCAGGTCCACATTTCCATGATTCGTGAGGTTACGGACCGTGGTCCCGAGGCGATCCGTCACGAAGATGTCGGGATTCCCGCCGGGGGGCCGGGTCGAGTCGAACAGGATCTGCGTCCCATCGGGAGACCACGACGGATTCGTATCGTTCGAGCGATTCCGAGTGATGTTCCGGGGCGTGCCGCCCCATACGTCGATCGTGTAGACCTCGGAATTCCGGTCCCTGAACGACGTAAAGGCGAGCGTTTGACCATCAGGCGACCAGGCTGGCTGTCCGTCGTCACTCTCGTGGCTCGTGATTCGACGCTCGCCCGTCCCGTCGAGTCGTGAAACAAAGATGTCCTGGTTTCCATTTCGACCTGCTGCGTAAGCGATCCACTCGCCGTCAGGAGAAGGTCGCGGAGCCGCATTCCCCTCCGGATTCGGACCCACGAACACCGCCGTGTCCTTCTCGAAGCTCATGCGATAGAACCCCGGTTCGGGCCTGCGATCGGACAGGAAGTAGAGCAATTCCGGGCCGTTGGCCCACCGCGGGCCGAAGTCGGGCTCTGGCGCGAACGTCAGCCGTCGTGACCGGGAACCGGAGATGTCCATCACGTACAGATCGCCCTGGCCCGTGCGTTCGGACATGAACACGAAGGCGGGCGGGGCCTCGCCGCCCTCGGACCACGCACCTGCGGTCGGATCGTCCTCCAGCGGGGCTCCACCACAGCCCATACCTGTCAGGACCGGGACAGCTGCCAGGAGAGTTAGATAAACGGTTGCGCTGGTCGTGCTGGAAAGACGTGCAGTTGTGATCATGGAGGCCAGTCCCATGGAAAGCGTTCACAAGCTGGATATCAGCAGAACTAATGTAGGACTGGACAATGGTTTAAGCCACGGCAAGGACGGCTGGTCACGTACTGCAGATTCCCGGTGGGGGCGCCGGGCGGCCCTGTCGACGCCGCCCGCATCCTGGGGAAGGCTCCTGTGGACCGGACCTGGTCAGGTCCGGTCGGGCGTCACCCCGCCCGGTGGAGCGAACGAAACCCGGATGAGCACCGCCTCTTCGAGCGCGAGTTCAGGTGCGGCCGCTCGCGGCTCCTCGATCCCGGCGAGCGGCGCGGGCGCGGGCGGCAGCAGGACGACGGAAACGAATGGCTCTTCGAACCGCACTCCGTCTGGTACCAGCACGGGCGCCTCCACGGCGATCGGCCCGGGGGCCTCGGGCACTGAATCGGTTGCGAGATCGGTGACCACGACGCCAGCAGGCAGTGTGGCGGCGCCGAGCACCAGGGCTCCAGTCAGAATCGACTTCACGGTGAGCATCTTCCCCTCCCATCATCATCCACGTTTCACCACGGTCGCACTGATAGAAAGCAACGCCCGTGCCAGACGGGCGTTGTCCCTGTAACAGCTTATTTAATAGAAGATTAGAGGCGCGCGATGAACTCGCCGCCACGCCGGAACTGTCCGAATCCGGGACGAGCGATGCCGGATCCGGACGCGTGAAGCACCGATTCAGCGGCTCGCGGACTCTCCGGCCGCCTGCCACACGACCTTGCCACCAATGATCGTGTAGACGGCATATGTGCCCTGGATCTCCGGTTCCGGCACCGTGAGAATGTCGCGCGACAGCACCGTGACATCCGCCAGCTTGCCGGTCTCGATCGACCCCCGGTCGGCTTCGGCGTGTGCCCCGTATGCCGCAGCGATCGTGTACGAAGCCAGCCCCTCCTCCCGGGTCATCAGGTGCTGGGGGTTGAACACCTCACCGTCGACCGTGAGTCCGGTGATGGCGCCGTAGTACGACCCGATCGGATCCACGCTTTCGACCGGGGCGTCCGTCCCGTTCATCACAACGACCCCGTCGTCCAGCAGGTCGCGGAAGGGGAAGGCCCTGATCCTGGTGCGCTCGGCGCCGATGCGGTCGGGCGTCCATGGCCCATCGGAAATGGAGTGGATTCCCTGCATCGCCGCGATGACGCCGAGCGGGGCGAACCGCTTCACATCGTCCGGGTGCAGAATCTGGGCGTGCTCGATCCGGAACCGCGCGTCGACCGCGGCAGCCGGGTTCGCGGCGAACGCCGCCTCGTAGACATCGAGCACTTCCCGGTTCGCCCGATCGCCGATTGCGTGCGTGCACAGCTGGAAGCCGTGGGCCAGCGCGAGGTCCGCGACCTCCCGGATCCGTTCCATCGGCACAGTATTGTGTCCGACGCTGCCGGGCTCGTCCTCGTAGGGCTCGAGCAACCAGGCGCTCCGTGTGCCGAGCGCACCATCCGCGTATGCCTTGATCGCACGAACCGTCAGCCGATGGTCCAAGGCGTCCACCACGCGGACGGCGTCCAGCGTGTCGGGCGTAGCGTGCGCCTCCGACAGCATCACCCACAACCGAACATCAAGGTCGCCCTCGGAGATAGCGGTCCGGTACACCTCGATCGTCGCCGGCGACGCGCCGGCATCCTGAAAGGTCGTAATCCCGAACCGGATCGACTCTCTGTTCGCGAGCTGGATCGCCCGGCGGGTCCGGGCAATCTGTTGCTGTTCCGTCATCGACTCGAGCCAACGACTGTACGCGCTGTCCAACATCAGTTCCGCGTTCTCCACGAACACGCCGCTCAGCCTGCCGTCCGGCAGACGCAGAATCTCCCCCCCGTTCGGAGAAGCCGTCTCCGGACCGACCCCTGCCTCGGCCATGGCCCTCGCGTTGGCGAAACTCGCGTGACCACTCGCATGGCTGAGCAGCACCGGGTGGTCCGGGGAAACAGCGCTCATTGCATCGTGCACCGGGAATCCCCTGACCGAAGGCTCCGGGGGGAGGTCCCATTTGCTCTGGTGCCACCCGCGGCCCACGATCCACGTTCCCGGAGGAACCTCCCGACTCGCCTCCTCGACACGAGCGATGACCTCGTCCCAGGAGCGGGTGTCCATCAGGTCGAGCCCGAGGCGAGACCTGCCCAGCCCCAGGAAATGCGCGTGTCCCTCGATCAAACCCGGAACCGCCAGGCGGCCCTCGAGATCCAGGACCTCCGTGTCCGGACCGATCCAGGACTCGATGCCGCTCTCGTCTCCGACCCACGAGATTCGATCGCCCGTCATCGCTACCGCAGTTGCGCGCGGCTGGGCCTCGCCCATCGTGACCACGTTCCCGTTGCGCAGCACGAGGTCCGCGGGTGACGGAGCCCTGTCGGCGTCATTTCCACACCCGGCCACGACCGCCACGAGCAGCGCGGTCAGCGAGCACCCGAGCATCCGTCGAGTGAGCTTCCTCATGTCAGTATTCATGGCAGTACCCTGTTGGTGGCCGTTTAAGGGATCAGCCAGACGATTCCGACCGCGATCGCCGCGAGTCCCAGTGACATCAGCAGAACCCGATATGCCCGGGTCCCGCTCTTCGAACTCCGGCTCGCGAGTCGCCCGATCAGGGCCGCAAAGCCGGTCATCGCCGCCACGGTCCCGACTCCGAAACATGCGACGTAGGTGATGGCGGCCCCCCGCGTCGGAAGCGCCAGGGCGGGCAGCACACCCAGGAAATGGGCGCTCCCGGCCAGGCCGTGCAGAACACCCACCCCCAGCGCCGCGATCGAGGTCCGGGCGTGCACGTGGGTTCCGCCATGCGGGTGGTCGGGCTCGGCGGTGTGCTGGCCGTGTGGGGCGCTCCGCGCTCCGGGCGTATGGCCGTGCACGTGAAGATGCGCGTGGTGGGTTCCGTCGTGCGCATGCTCGTGACTGTGGACGCTCTGGCTGGTGGCCCGCCAGATACCCCAGGCCCCGATGCCGATCAGCACCAGGCCAACAATGCGATCACTCCAATCGGACAGGCGGTCCAGGGGAAGCAGTTCGCGGATCAGTATCGCCACGCTTCCGACAAGCACGACTCCACCGGCGTGCCCCAGTCCCCAGTACAGTCCGGACCGCCATGGGCTGACCTTGCCGTTCGCCGCCAGCGGCGCCACGGCCGCGAGATGGTCGGGCCCGGCCAGCACATGCACGGCGCCCGCCGTCAGCCCCGCGATGATCGTCTGCAGCAAACGCGTCTCGCCCCGAAGTCGTTGCGTGGCACGCTTCCCGATCGCCGGGAGCGCACAGGTGGACGGAGGAGTCTACACGGCAGACCGGACGCGCCGCCACGCCAGGCTGATCCACTGAATCCTGCCACGGCTCCGGTTGCTTGACGGACCAACTGCCATCGGCCACACTTCCGGGAACCTTCACCACGGGGACTCCGCACATGCCCGAGTATTCTCTGACAGTCAACGGCTCGCATCGCAGGGTGGACGTGCCCGCCGACACTCCGCTGCTGTGGGTGCTGCGCGACGAGCTCGAACTCACCGGTACGAAGTACGGCTGCGGCTCGGGTCAGTGCGGATCGTGCACCGTTCTGCTGGACGGGAGCGTGACCCTCGCCTGCGTGCTCCCGATCGAGAACGTCGGCGACCGGGCGGTGCAGACGATCGAGGGCCTGTCGGACGATCGCAGCCACCCGGTGCAGAGGGCCTGGCTCGAGGTCGACGTTCCGCAGTGCGGCTGGTGTCAGCCGGGTCAGATCATGACCGCGGCCGCGCTGCTGGCCCAACATCCCGACCCGACCGACGAGCAGATCGACGAGTGGATGTCGCCCGTCCTCTGCCGGTGCGGCACCTACAATCGGTGTCGCAAGGCGATTCACGTCGCCGCGCAGGAGGGTGGACGATGAGCGGCCACGAGGTTTCGAGACGGACGTTCATCCAGGTCAGCGGAGGAGCCGGCGCCGGACTGGTGCTCGGCATCAGCCTGGCGGGGTGCCGCGGACCGGCCATCGTCACCGGATCTCTGGACCAGGAAGTCCTCAACGCCTGGATCCGGATCGGGACCGACGAGTCCGTCACCTTCCTGATCAGTGAATCGGAAATGGGCCAGGGGATCCACACGGCCCTGTCGATGCTGCTGGCCGAGGAACTCGAGGTCGACTGGTCCCGCATTCGCACCGAGCACTCGCTGACCGACCGGACGCTGTACGGCCGACAGAGCACCGGCGGCTCCACCAGCATTCGCACGAATCACGAGCGGCTGCGGATCGCGGGCGCAGCGGCCAGGGAGATGCTGATCGCTGCCGCGGCGGCCCGGTGGGGAGTCCAGGCGTCCGAGTGCCGCGCGGACGACGGACAGGTGGTGCACACGGCCTCGGGCCGCAGCCTGTCGTATGGCAGCCTGGCCGAGGAAGCGGCGCTGCTGCCCGCGCCGGACGACCCGCCCCTCAAGGACCCCGCGGTCTACCGCCTTGTGGGTCGGCGGATGCCGCGGCTCGATTCCCCGGAAAAGATCGACGGCTCGGCCGTGTTCGGACTCGACATGAGCGTGCCCGGGATGCTCACGGCCCTGGTGGCACGTCCCCCGGCATTCGGCGGCTCAGTCGGGAACTTCGATGCGAGCGCCGCGCTTGCCGTGCCGGGAGTCCGCCAGGTGGTGGAGATCCCGACCGGAATCGTGGTGGCCGCCGACGGATTCTGGGCCGCCAGGCAGGGCCGGGACGCGCTCACGGTGGAGTGGGATTCGGGCGAGTTCGGGGACGCGTCGGATTCCAGCATCCGGGAACTGTGCCAGAAGCTCGCGGACAAAGGGGCCGTAGTTACGGACAAAGGCGACGTGGCGAAGGCGGCCGCAGGCGCGAAGACGAGAATCGACGCGGAGTACGATGCGCCGTTCCTTGCGCACGCGACCATGGAGCCGATGAACTGCGTGGCGCACGTTCGCGCTGACGGGTGTGATATCTGGACTGGTACACAAGCCCAGACGTCCGCCCAGGACATCGCCGCCGACATTACCGGGCTGCCGCTCGAGCAGGTCCGGGTGCACACGCTGATGCTCGGAGGCGGTTTCGGCCGCAGATCGCGCAACGATTTCGTCGCCGAGGCCGTGCACGCGTCGAAGGCACTCGGCGCACCCGTCAAGATCGTCTACACCCGGGAGGACGACATGCGGGCGGGCTCGTTCCGGCCCGTGGCGTACAACAGGTTTTCCGGTGCCGTGGACGAGAGCGGGAATCCGGTGGCCTGGGAGCACCGGATCGTCAGCCCGTCGATCATCAGGAGCATCGGGGGACAGCTGCAGAACGGAGTCGACCCGACCTCGACGGAAAACGCCGGAGACCTGGGCTACGCGATTCCGAACATCCATGTCACGTACGCCGATCCAGAGCTGCCGGTGAGCGTCCATTTCTGGCGCTCCGTGTCTAACTCCCAGAACATCTACCTGACCGAGTGCTTCCTCGACGAACTCGCGGCCGCTGGTGGCCGGGACCCGCTGGAGCTTCGGCTGTCACTGCTCGGCGCACACCCAAGGCGGGCACGTGCGCTGCGGCTGGCGGCGGAAAAGGCGGGTTGGTCGGAACGCCGAGCCGACGGGCGAGCGCTCGGCTGTGCTGTCGCGGAGTGCTTCGGCAGCGTGGTAGCGCAGGTAGCGGAGGTCGAGCTCGTTAATGGTGAAGTCCGTGTACCTCGCGTGGTGTGCGCGATCGACTGCGGCACGATAGTGAATCCGGACACGATCGAGGCCCAGGTCGAGAGCGGGATCGTTTACGGCCTGTCGGCCGCCCTGTACGGCCAGATTTCGATCGAGAACGGAGGAGCCGTCGAAGGGAATTTCGATCGCTACCCGATCCTGCGGATGCGCGACATGCCCGAGGTCGAGACGCACATCATCGCGGAGGGGGATCCCGTGGGAGGGATCGGCGAGGTAGGGCTGCCCTGCATCGCTCCCGCCGTCTGCAACGCGCTGTTCGCGATCACCGGCGAGCCGATCCGCCGACTCCCGATCGGGGACCGGTTCAAGACCTGATCAGGCGTGACGGCGCGCCGTCACGCCTGCGACTCAGGGGCTCGTCGTATCGCGGCGGGCACCGTGGTCGTAGACGCTGGGTATCCGTTGCTGCTGCCCGGCTTTTCGCTCGTTCGCTCGGGTGCCCGTGACCCGGCCCGATCGCTCCACGTAGACCTTGTATGTCCGTCCGCCATACTCGGCGCTGTCGATCGGAATTCGGATTCTCCACCTCCGGACGATCCATCCGCCGTTCTCGATCTGGTCGTACACCACCAGGCCGGACGCTTCCGGACCGACGCCCAGGTCCCCGCGCGGCCGCAGGCCGGCGTATTCGAAGTCGATCGTAACCAGCTCCGAAGTCGCGGCTTCGAGCCACAAGGTGCCGCGGATGTCAGCCTTGAGCGGCGCCTGCGCGGGCTCGAACGCCAGGCCGACGAGTCCGTCGTTTCCCCTGACCGCACGGAAGCAATGTGATTCCTGGAAGGTGTCCGACAGCAGGACTGTGGCATCGGGTCCGTAAAACGCGAGCCCGCCATCCGCCGAGTCCCGCACGAATCCCCGTTCCTGCAGATCTTCGGGGGAGGGCACGTCAAACGGGCTGCGCCCCGCCGCGATGTTGAAGTCCGTGTACTCGTGTCCGATCGTGGTGTCGAACGGATCAACGAACCGCTCCATCACCTCGGTCTCGAATACGATCTGTCCTTCCACGATCTGGCTGACCTGCAGAGCCTTCCGTGCTTCATCCCACAGTCGCCACACGGTCTCCCCATCCACGGGGTTGAGCCCGCAGATGCCTCTCTTCTCGCTCTCCACGGTGATCGTGGGAAGGGCGACGGGGACGCTGGACACGACGAGCGGCACGCTCCGGTCCGCGCCGGATGCGAGACGAAACGGCCCGGCGGTCGAGGATGCAAACCCGATTCGCTCGACCCGCAGACTCCATTCGCCCGGAGAGGGCACCCTGATCACGTAGGCCCCGGTGCCGCCGGACACGGCCGACGCCTGCTCTTTTCCATCCGGGGAGATGAGCAGCACCAGTGCCCCGGCGATCGCGGCTTCTGTCCCGTCTTCGAGCACCTGGCCGCGCAGCGTCTGCGCATCGGCTGGCCCGGTCGTACCGAACGCGATCGCAGCGGCGAGAATGCCGACCAGCGCAGCTCGGTGGGTGGTCGATCTCCGGACGACCAGGCGCCCGTGGAACCTGCCCCTGCTCATGTCTCCCTCCCCGCTCCCGTGGACCGCATGACCTCCGCGAGCCCTGCCGCGATGAACGTCCACTGCAACTCCATCTGGTCCCGCACCGGCATCGCCCGCATACCTGCTTCGTTCATCTCAGCCGCGAGCCTGCCCTGATCGGAGGCCGGATCCGACAGGACCGCACGCCACGCCGCGATCCGGTGCTTCCATGCGTCGAGTACCGGATCCGGTGGGCCGAGCGATTCACCGACCCCCGGCGTCAGGAACAGGGGCATTTCAGATACCAGGGTGAGGGGATCGCCGCCCAGTTGGCGGATCGCTTCCATGGAGCTCGGCCGGAAACGACCGGCTGTCTCCGGGTCGTCCCTCTCCAGAAAGTAGACCCGCATCGCGTCCGAGTCAGGTCGGGTGCAGAACCCGCGCTCGATTCGCTGGAATCCCTTTTCACCGTTCCGCTCAACGTCGTGCAGCAGGTAGCCAAGCTCCCGCGTTCGCCGGCGGCAGGTGGCCCGAAGGGTCCGGCTTCGATCGACCCACCCCGGCTCGATCAGGTACCAGGGGCCGGCCGCGAACCCCATCCCGTGCAGTGACGCGTGGAGCGAGAACGGTCCATCCGCCTCGCGCCACCAGTCGAGCACGGCACGACTTTCAGGCCGCGCGTCCTCGTCCCGAACGTCCCTGGGAAACCCGAATTCCAGGTCGTCGCCGGGGAGCTCACGAATCGCGCCCTCCAGCGTCCGGACCGGATCAAACGCGTCAGGAATCGGAAGCTGCCAGGAGCGA
Source organism: Gemmatimonadota bacterium (assembly GCA_016649455.1). GTDB lineage: Bacteria > Gemmatimonadota > Gemmatimonadetes > Palauibacterales > Palauibacteraceae > Carthagonibacter. The sequence continues at coordinate 8,790 of JAENXO010000071.1, forward strand.
TTGCGTAGTTCGCCATCCGGGTTCACGTGCGGCACGATCCACCACTCGGCGGCGCGCAGCAGCGGATCGTCGGCCGGCAGGGTGAGCAGGAGTCCGGTAAGACGCCTCAGAAGTTCAGGGCCCACCGGCTCGTCCGCGTGACACCCGGCGATCAGGCTCACCCGAGGCTGTCCCGACCCGAGCCGATATCCGATCACCGGGCGGCCCTCGACGGACTGACCGATGGTCCGCCCCGCGTCCGGTCGCACGGGCGCGCTTACGAGAATCTCGAGGCACCGGTGTTCCAGGGAAGCGTCCGGCATCCGGGTGAGCATTCTCCTGCAAGTGAAACAGGGTGGAGCGCCAGTGGAGCGGACCAGTCCCTGCCCTTCGCTATGTTGAACACCTGTCGGGCAGTGAGTGCTCCACTGTACTGGTTTTCACGTGAATCACGTCCCTC
>JAENXO010000170.1 GCA_016649455.1 Gemmatimonadota bacterium
CTCGCGGCTCCGGCCGACCCGGTCAGGGTCCGGGGCGTCGTGGAAGCAGGAGGAAAGGGCCTGGGTGGCGTCTCGGTGTCTGACGGGCTGTCCGTCGTCCGAACCTCCGGAAACGGCGAGTTCGAACTCCTGTCCGCCCCGGGCGCGGAATTCGTGTTCGTCACGCTCCCCGCGGGCGTGGAAATTCCCCGCAACTCCACCGGGACGGCGAGGTTCTACGAACCGCTCCGTCCCGATGCCGGCGGCGAGCAGACGGTCAGATTCTCGCTCATCCCGCGTCAGTCAACCGACGACCGGCACGCGCTTCTCCTGCTGGCCGACATACAGACGCAGAACGAGCGAGAGATGGGCCTGTTCCATGCCGAGACGGTACCGGATGTACAGGCCACCATCCGGGAGCTCGGCACCGTCCCCGCGTTCGGGGTCTCCTGCGGTGACATCATGTACGATCACCTGGAGCTGTATCCCGAGTACGAGCGCGGCGTGAGCCGGATGGGGATTCCCTGTTTCCAGGTGATCGGCAATCACGATCTGGACCAGGAAGCCCGAACAGACGAGGCGTCTACTGCGACGTTCTCGCGTCACTTCGGACCGCGCTACTACTCCTTCGACCGGGGCGCCGTCCACTACGTCGTGCTGGATGACGTGTTCTGGCATGGCGCCGGCTACATCGGCTACATCGACGGCCCGCAGCTCGCGTGGCTGCAGGCCGATCTCGCGCACGTCGAGCCGGGGCGTGCCGTCGTGGTTTCCCTGCACATCCCGGTGCTCGGTTCGGGACACCTGCGGGAGGGACGGGATTCCCCCGAGCTCGGAGTGGCGGTCGCGAATCGTGAGGCGCTGTACCGGCTGCTCGAGCCGTATGCGGCGCACATCCTCACCGGCCACACGCACGAGAATGACCACGGCTTCGAGTCGGGGGTGCACGAGCACGTGGCCGGTACTGTGTGCGGAGCCTGGTGGACCGGACCGATCTGCTGGGACGGGACTCCGAACGGATACGCCGTGTACGAGGCCCGGGGAGAGGAAATCAGCTGGCGCTACAAGGCCACGGGCCAGGACCCCGCTCACCAGATCCGGGCTTATGCCGCCGGGTCCGATCCCACGGCCCCGGATGAGATCGTGGCGAACGTGTGGGGCTGGGACCCGGAGTGGAGCGTGGTGTGGTACGAGAACGGCGACCGCCGCGGCGCCATGGCCCGCCGGATATCGCTCGATCCGCTGAGCGTCGAACTGCACGAGGGGCCCGATCTGCCTGCGGTACGAGCCTGGGTGGATCCGGTGCGGACCCGCCACCTGTTCTTCGCCCCGGCAAGCCCGGGCGCACAGATCACGGTCGAGGCGACGGACCGGTTCGGAAGGCAGTACGCCGCGAAACTCTGACCGTGATAGCCCGAACCAGGACCGCTACCGTCAGCCCATGAGATTCCGAACCCTGATCATCGCCCTGCTGCTGGCCGGTCTCGTGGCGCCCCCCACAGGTGCCCAGGAGACCGGGACTCGCCCAACTGGCACGGTCGTGGGGACCGTGGTGAGCGCCACCGGCGAACCGGTCGCGCTGGCGCAGATCGAGATCCTGGACACGGATCTCCTGGCGGTCAGCGACGAGATGGGCCGCTTCGCCATCCGCTCGGTCCCGCCGGGCGTGTACAGCCTCCGCGCCGCAGCTCTCGGCTATCGCCCGGTGCTCCAGGCCAACCTCGTGGTCGGAACCGGAAAACCGCTCACGGTGCGTGTCGAGCTGCCGACACAACCCATCGAGCTCGACGTGATCGAGGTCGCCCCTTCCTACTTCATCGAACCCGAGCGGGAAGCCGCCTCCAACGTCCGGACCCTGGACGGGGTTGAGACGCGCCGTGCTCCCGGAGTGCTGGAGGACGTGGTTCGTTCTGTAGCTCTGCTTCCGGGCGTCGCCGTGCCGTCCCCGGGCCGCAACGACCTCGCGGTTCGCGGTGGAGCCCCGTTCGAGAGCCTGTTCCTCGTGGACGGGATCGAGGTGCCGAACATCAACCACTTCGGGTCACAGGGGTCAACGGGAGGACCCCTTTCCCTGATCAACATCGAATTCGTGCGCGAGACGAACTTCGCGAGCGGAGGCATCGGAGTCAGGTACGGCGACCGTACCGCATCCGTAACCGACATCGGGCTCCGGGCGGGCAACGAGGAGCGCCTGTCCGGTACGATCAACGTCTCGGCGACGGGAGCCGGGGCGATCCTGGAGGGCCCGCTGGGATCCAGCGGGAGTTTCCTGTTCAGTGCGCGGCGCAGTTACCTGGACTTCCTGTTCAGCGCGGCCGGATTCAGCTTCGTACCGTCATACTGGGATTTTCAGCTCAAGACGCGAAACCGACTGGGGAGGAACGACGCCCTGTCATTCCTGTTCGTCGGGGCGCTGGACGACATCACTTTCAACACCGAGGACGAGGACGACGAGTACGAGAACAGCCGGATCCTGGCGCCGAAGGTCCGCCAGTACTTCGCGGGCGTGACCTGGGACCGGTCCTTTTCCAGCTCGCAACTCGCCGTGTCCCTCGGAAGGACGTTCTCGAGCTTCGAGACCACCCAGACGCTGTTCACCGACCCCCCGCAGACGATCTTCAGCAATGTCTCATCGGAGGGCGAAAACAGCCTGCGGATCGAGTGGGCAACCGATCCGGCCCGGAAGCTGGCGTGGACGATCGGGAACACCCTCAAGTTCGCGAGTGACCTGTCCTACGACGTTGAGGTCGCAGGGCAGATCCGGACCGACTCCCTGGGAACGCCGCAGCCGCTCGTGGTCGATACTTCGTTCACCGCCTTCCGCAATGCGACGTACCTCGAGCTCGCGGCCCGGCCGGTGGACCGGCTGCGGCTTACCGCAGGAGTGCGGGCGGACTACTACGACTTCGTGGAAGACGGATTCCGGTTGTCCCCGCGCCTCGGCGCCGCCTGGCAGGTCGCGTCGAGCACGAGTCTCAAGGGAAGTATCGGCAGGTACGTCCAACCGCCTTCCTACATCTGGCTCATCGGGGATCCGGCGAACCCCGAGACCCTGGAGCCGATCGTTTCGGACCAGATCACGCTTGGAATCGAACAGCTGCTCCGGCCCGATCTTCGCCTGCAGATCGAGGGCTATGTGAAGGAGTACGAGGATTACCCGGCCCGGGTCTTCCGGCCGCAGGCGGTGCTCTCGCCGTCGGGATTCGAGGATGCCACGTCTGACATTCCGTTCGGGCTCGAGCCGCTGCTGAGCGTGGGAACGGGGTCGGTGTTCGGACTGGAAGTCTTCCTCCAGAAGCGGCTCAGCGAGGTGCCGGTGTACGGCCTGTTGGCCTTGAGCGCGAGTCGTGCGGAGTACGCCTCACTAGAGGGCGTGGACCGGCCCGGAACCTATGATACGCGGTTCATCGGATCGGTATCCGCGGGCTGGCGGATCAACACGAAGTGGGAGGTGAGCGGGAAATTCCGGATCGCCACCGGGCTGCCGACTACGCCGTTCATCACCAGTGGTCCCGATACCGGCCAGCGCGACTGGACCCTGTACAACCAGGGCGAACGGTTCCCCACCTTTAACGCCCTCGATCTGCGGGTGGATCGCCGGTTCAGCTTCAGTGGCTGGCAGCTCGAACTCTATCTGGATGTCCAGAATGTCTACGGTCGCAAGAACATCAGCGCCGTGCGCTGGGATCCACGCACCAACGAGCCGGAGTATAACGAGGCGCTCGGCGTGCTCCCGACGATCGGGATCAACGTCGATTTCTGAGGCGCTACCTCGAGCGCGGCAGCTTGCCCCGCACAGTCACATGCCACGACTCGAGCCGGCCGTCGTCGAGTCGCGCGGTCAGTTTCGTGATCTCTACCTCCTGGATGTCCGGCAGCAGCGTGGCGGCCTGTCCCAGCGCGTCGCCGACGGCGGCTTCAATGGACTCGGGCGACGAACCCTCCAGCTCCACGACCGCCTCTTTCGCGGCGACGATCGCGCCCTCCGCCGTGGTCGCCGTCGCGAGGTACCGGTTCCGGGCCTTCCTCGTCGCGGCGGCGAGCGCCTGGTCCGCCGTATCCTCCTCGAGCCTGAGGTTCGCTCTCAGGCGTGACAGGAACTCTTCCTCGTCCGGCTCGAGCCTGTGGTCCTCCAGCGCCTCGTCGACAGCAGCGCCGTACAGGGCCACCGCGACTTCGTCGTGGAGTGGCACACAGGCTGAGTCGTCGAGGCACAGAATCGCGCGAAGGTGGGCCAGGTCCTCAACCTCGTCGTCGCTCAACTTTCGATCCACGAAACAGTGTTCCAGGTAGCGCCGGTACATGCCCAGGCAGGGGGCGCGCAGATGACGCGTCACGTCGACGGCATGTTCGTTGCCCGCCGTGCGGACCTCTGCCGCCGACACGTCGGTGACCCGCGCAGCTGCCGCGAGCAGAGCTTCGATATCCCGGCTCGCTGCCCCCCGGGCCCGCGATCCGAACACGCGCCCGATCAGGCCCGCATCGTCTGAATCCGACGTCTGAAACGGTTCCGCCATCAATTGCTCCCGAGAAGGTTGTTCCTCGTCATGGACGGCCAGACCGATCGAATCCTTAAATCCGTCCGGACCGCTTCAGTTCCTGGTGCTTCTTCTCGTTCTCGAGCCACGGCTTACGGTCGAAGTAGCTGCGTGTCTCGGTCACCACCTGCCCGGACAGCAGCAGGAGGGCGAACAGGTTCGGGATGATCACGACCGCGAGGAATACGTCTCCGAGGTTCCAGATCACCGCCAGGGGCAGCACGGCTCCCACGAAGTGCATCGCCACGAAGGCGATCTTGTAGGGCAGCACGGCCACCGATCCGAACAGGTAGTTGGCGCACCGGTCGCCGTAGTAGCTCCACGAGATCGCCGTCGAGAGCGCGAACAGGAACACGGCCAGCACGATGATCAGGTGGCCCCAGTCACCGAGCGGTGACAGCCCCCGGCGGAACCCCTGCTGCGTCAGCGGGGCTCCACTCTCGGCTGCCATGGCCCACAGCGCCGGGTAGCTCTCGCCACCCGCAGTCACCGCTGCTCGATTCGCGACGTCGATCGTCCCCGTGAACGGCCGGGTCATCTCGGCATCCACGAACAGCTCGTCGACCGCCACGTCGTGCCAGGCGATCATCGGAGCTTCGGAGATTACCAGGTGGCGGCCGTCCTGGATGCTGATCTCTTCCGGTACGTCGGTCGGGCGATTGTGCCCGTCTTCGTCGACCTGGACGTACGTGAGATCGCCGCCGCCCATCACGATCTCGGTGGGAATCCGATCATTCCACACACCCGTGAGAATGATCACCAGCCCGGTCATCGTGCAGATGATGATCGTGTCGATGAACGGCTCGAGCAGTGCTACGACGCCTTCCGACACCGGCTCATCGGTCTTCGCCGCGGCGTGCGCGATCGGGGCCGATCCCTGGCCCGCTTCGTTGGAGAACAGGCCGCGCCGCACGCCCCACATCAGCGTCATGAGAAATGCGCCCATGCCGGTCCCCGCGACTCCCGCGGTCGGGTTGAACGCCTCCCTGAAGATCAGTCCGAACGCCGGGATCACTTCCCCGAAGTTGAGGAAGATGATCACCAGGGCGCCGGCCACGTAGATCGCGGCCATCAGCGGCGCGAGGACTGCCGTTACCTTCCCGATCCTCGAGATCCCCCCGAGAATCACGGCGGCGACGATGGCGGATGTAACCAGGCCGGTCATCCAAACAGGGACGCCGAACGTCGTCGCCATCGTGTCGGCGACGGTGTTCGCCTGGATCGCGTTACCCGTGAGGAACGCGGTCAGACCCAGCAGCGATGCGAAGAGTACAGCCATCCACTTCCAGTTGGGCCCGAGTCCCTTCTCGATGTAGTACATCGGGCCGCCGGAGACCGTCCCCTCCCACGCGTGTCCGTGCGTCTCCTCGACGTTGCGGTACTTCTGAGCCAGCGTGACCTCGGTGTACTTGGTGGCCATGCCGAGCGCAGCGGTCACCCACATCCAGAACAGCGCCCCGGGGCCTCCCCAGTGAATCGCGATCGCCACGCCGGCGATGTTCCCGATCCCGACCGTCGCGGACAGCGCCGTGGTCAGCGCCTGGAAGTGGGAGACGTCTCCCGGCTCGTCCGGATCGTC
>JAENXO010000085.1 GCA_016649455.1 Gemmatimonadota bacterium
AGGGCGGGTCTCTACATCAAGGACGATGACTACCGGCTGTCATTCCTGTTCGGGCACTACGTCACCCTGACGAACCTGCGGGAAGAGGACTGGGAACGGATCTTCGAGCAGCGGCTGTCTCCGTTGTACGTGTCAGTTCACGCCACGGACCCCGCAGCTCGGCTGGCAATGCTGAAGAACCCGCGCTCGGCCGAGATCGGGGAGCACCTGGACCGACTCGTGGAAGGGGGGATCGGGGTCCACGCTCAGGTCGTCCTGTGTCCCGGAGTGAACGACGGAGCCATCCTGCAACGAACCATCGATGACCTGTACGCGCGGGGGGAAACGATCCTGTCCCTGTCCATCGTGCCCGTCGGGCTAACGAGCTACAATCAGGATCGGGGGGTGCGACCACTGTCGGCGGATGAGTGCCGGCGGACGATCGACGCGGTCGAGCGGACCCGGGCGCGAGCTGCTGCCGAGCGTGAAACGTCCTGGGCGTTCGCGGCGGATGAGCTGTTCCTTCTGGCCGGGCTCGACGTACCCGGCTTCGAGTACTTCGACGACCTGGAACTCGTGGCCAACGGAGTGGGAGCCGTCTCGGATCTGCGGGATCGGATCGAAACCGATCTCGACTCGCTGCCGGAGCTGACCGGCCGACGAATCGTGCTTGTAACCGGCACTTCGATGGCTACGCACCTGCGCGACCTCGGCGAACGAATCGCAGCCAGGACCGGTGCCATCGTCGAGACTGTAGGGGCGGAAAACCGGCTGTTCGGCCCCCTCGTCACAACCGCCGGGCTGCTCGGGGGTGCAGACTATCTGGAGGCGTTCGGTCCTTACGCCGAATTTGACCTGGGCCTGATATCGAGAACAGCGATCAACGATGATGACCTGTTTCTGGACGACTGGAGCCTGACCGACCTGCGGGCAGCCCTGCCGGACATGGAGATATGGCCGTCGGAATACGTGACGGACGTGCTGTGCGACATGTAACACTGCCGACTGTGGCGATCGTTGGCCGGCCCAACGTGGGGAAATCGACCCTGTTCAACCGCATCGTGGGCGGCCGGATCGCGATCGTCGGCGCGCAGGAGGGCGTGACGAGGGACCGCCAGTTCGCCGAGGCGGACTGGAACGGGCGCCCGTTTCTGCTGGCCGACACGGGCGGTATCCTGGACGTGGCCGAGCGACCGCTCGATCGGCAGGTCCGGGAGCAGGTACTGGCGGCGATCGACCACGCCGACGTCGTGCTCTTCGTGGTTGACGGCCGGGAAGGGCCCCACCCGGTGGACCTCCATGTAGCCGAGATCCTGCGTCGATCGGACCGACCCGTGGTGCTTTCGGTGAACAAGCTGGATGAGCTGGCAACCGCCCTCGAGCACCACGAGTTCCATTCCCTCGGGATCGGGGACCCGGTCCCGGTGTCGGCCCAGAGCGGCAAGGGCAGCGGTGACCTGCTGGATCGGGTCGTGCAGGCCCTTCCGGAGTTCGTGCCTCCCGAAGAGGACGACGTGTCGCTGAGGCTCGCGGTGATCGGAAAGCCGAACGTCGGCAAGTCCAGCTTCGTCAACTCACTGCTCGGTGAGAATCGCGTGCTCGTACACGATGAGGCGGGAACCACTCGCGATGCGATCGACACATGGCTCGAGCTCGACGGAGAGCAGATCTGCCTGATCGACACAGCCGGGCTCCGGCGGCGATCGAAAGTCGTGGACGAGCTTGAGTTCTACAGCAGGCTTCGGGCGGCGTCGGCCATTCAGCGGGCCGACGTGTGCATTCTCGTGGGTGACGCCCAGGCGGGCCTCACGAACCAGGACTTCCGCATCGGTGAAGAGGCCTGGGAAGCAGGGTGCGGCCTCGTCCTCGTGGTAAACAAGTGGGACCTGATCGAAGACCGGGGGCCCGACGTACTGGCCGAATTCGAGAAGGAGCTACGGGCGCGCGCCGCCTTCCTTCGGTTCGTCCCGATCATCACCGTGTCGGCTCTGTCCGGCAAACGGGTGCGAAAGGTCGTGGACCTCGCGAGGCAGGTGCAGGGCGAGCGGTTGAAGCGGATCCCCACCTCGGAAGTGAATCGGCTCCTGGCGGCCCTCATGGCTCGCAAGCAGCCGCCTCAGGGCGCCCGAGGGGACGTGAAGGTCTACTACGCGAGTCAGGTGTCGACCGAGCCGCCCGAGTTCGTCCTGTGGGTGAATCGGCCGAAGGAATTGAAGGACAGCTATCTCCGGTTTCTGTCGAACGGATTCCGCCGCGAGTGGGGATTCGAGGGTTCGCCGCTCCGGCTCAGACCAAGGCAACGCCGCGAGGAGCGAACCGGGTGAACTTGACATCTGCCCGGAGAGACCCGCCGTGTCGAGCGTGATTCTGCCCTGGCTCATTCTCGCCTACCTGGTGGGTTCGTTTCCCACCGCCTGGCTCGTCGGACGAGCGATGGGCCTGGACCTGCGTCAGGAGGGAAGCGGCAATCTCGGTGGAACGAATGCGTTTCGAGTTCTGGGGGCGAAGGGTGGAATTCCGGTCGTGGCCGTCGACGTGACCAAGGGATATGTGCCTGCCGCCCTGTTCCCGCTGTGGGATGGTTCAGCACTTCCTGAGCTCGCTCTCGTGTACGGTCTCCTGGCGATCCTCGGACACGTGTGGCCCGTATGGCTCAGGTTCCAGGGTGGGAAGGGGGTCGCGACGGGAGCGGGCGTTCTGCTCGCCCTGGCGCCGCTTGCCGGCCTCGTGGGCCTGCTGATCTGGATCGGCATAGTGCTGCTGACCCGCACGGTGTCGATCGCGTCCCTTGCGGCCGCTACATCGGTTCCGTTCGTAGCCGGTTTCACCGGGGCGCCGCTAGCCACGGTCGTGTTCTGCGCCGGAGTCGCCGCCTTCGTCTGGTGGACCCATCGCTCGAATCTCGGCAGAATCGCCCGGGGCGAGGAGCTTCGCTTCGGTAACGGCAGGCAGACGCCCGCCAGGAAAGGCGACGGATGAGCAGGGGTAAGATCGGCGTGGTCGGTGCGGGAAGCTGGGGTACGGCGCTGGCGGATTGTCTGGCGCGGAACGGTCACCCGGTGATCCTGTGGTCTCACGAAACGGAAGTCGCCTCCGGCATCGAATCGGAGAAACGGAACGACGCCTACCTACCCGGAGTCGACCTGGATCCGACCCTGCGCGCCTCGAGCAACCTGCAGAAGGTGCTGGAGGGCGCCGAGATCATCGTCTCCGTCAGCCCGTCGGAATTCGTCCGGCCCGTGATGGAGAGAGCACGAGAGCACATCTCCGGACGTCCACTCCTGGTGAGTGCCTCGAAGGGCCTGGAACTCGGATCGGATCTCCGCATGAGCGAGGTGCTGCTCGAAGTTTTCGGATCGGATCTGGCCGAGGGGTGCGTCGTGCTTTCAGGACCGAGCTTCGCGGCTGAGCTGGCGCGGCGGCTCCCGACTGCGGTCACGCTCGCGTCCCGCAACGAAGACAACGCCGTGGCGGTCCAGGGCCTGTTTCAGAACGAGCACTTCCGGCTTTACACCCAGAGTGACGTGATCGGAACCGAACTCGGCGGCAGCTTGAAGAACGTAATTGCCCTGGCAGCCGGAATCAGTGACGGACTGGGGCTGGGTGACAACGCGCGGGCCGCGCTTCTCACCCGGAGCCTCGCGGAGATCAGCCGCCTCACGCACAAGCTGGGGGGTGAACCGGAAACGCTTTCCGGCCTGGCGGGAGTGGGTGACCTGATCCTGACCTGTACGGGTGATCTGAGTCGGAATCGCACGGTCGGGCTCCAGATCGGGCGTGGTCAGAGTCTCTCGGAGGTGCTGTCCGGGATGAGATCGGTGGCGGAGGGAGTCCGCACCACGAAGGCGGCGGTCGACCTCGCTGAGAGTCATGGGGTGGAAATGCCCATCGCTGTCGCCGTATACTCCATACTGTACGAAGATGTGGAGCCCAGACAGGCGCTTGCCCGCCTGATGGCGCGCGAGCCGAAGCCCGAACGCTGGAGTTGAGAAGAGTGGATCAGCGAATCGCGCCGAAAGAATACTATTCGATTGGCGAGGTCTGCTCCCTGACAGGCCTCAAGCCGCATGTGCTCCGGTACTGGGAGACCCAGTTCTCGGCCTTACGACCGACCAAGAACCGGGCTGGCAACCGGGTATATCGACGCAAGGAAATCAAGCTCGTTCACCTGCTTCAACACCTCCTGTACAACGAGAAGTACACGATCGCGGGTGCCCGGCATAAGCTCGACCAGCTTCGGAAGGAAGGAAAGCTGACCCGCGCCTCGCGCGTTGCCTGGGAGGCCGAGACCTTCCGACAGCTCAGACGCGAGGCGGACGCACTCGTGGAGCTGCTGGACACGTGACCACGAGCGCCGAGCCGCGGGACCGGCGGCCGCGCATTCTCTGCACCAACGATGACGGTATCCACGCTCCCGGCCTCGACCTGCTGGTCAAGGTCGCGGCACAGCTCGGCGACGTCACCGTCGTGGCGCCGGATCGTCAACAGAGCGCCACCAGTCATTCGCTCACCGTTCACCGGCCTCTGCGCGTGACCCGAATCGACGAGTCGAGCCACGTGATCGACGGGACCCCGACCGACTGCGTTCTGATCGCGGTCAACAGTCTAATGCCGAGTCCTCCGGACTTCGTGTTCTCCGGGGTGAATCACGGCCCGAATATGGGTGAGGATGTCCTGTATTCTGGAACCGTGGCTGCCGCGATGGAAGGGACGATTCTCGGCATACCGGCTGTCGCTGTTTCGTTCGCGAGCCGGGCGGAGGACCGTCTGGGCGGGTACGGCCCGACGCTGACCCGAATCCTCCAGAGCCTCGTCGATCGGCCGGACTTCCCTGACGAGACGTTCTTCAACATCAACCTGCCCGACATTCCGGCCGATGAGCTCAAGGGAGTCCGCATCACGACCCTCGGACGACGCGTCTATTCCGATTCACTTACCCGTCGTGAAGATCCCTCCGGGCGAGAGTACTTCTGGATCGGGGGCGGAGTATCCAGCTGGACCGGACGAGAGGATTCGGACTTTCGCGCCATTCGCGCCGGATATGCATCTCTCACGCCCCTGCACCTCGATCTGACCAACTACTCGCTGATCAACGAGGTGAAGAGTTGGCCGCAGCCGGTCTGAGGAGCGCCTACCGCCGGTCGCGCCGGCGACTGATCGAGCGATTGGGCGGGGCAGGTATCGAAGACCTGACGGTGCTGCACGCGTTCGACAGCGTCCCCAGGCACCTGTTCGTTCCCGAGGCCGTACAGCACCGGGCGTACGAGGACGTGGCGCTACCGCTCGGGCACGGGCAGACGATTTCCCGACCCGGGGTACACGCCCTGCACCTGCAGCTTGCCCGTCTCACCGGCTCCGAACGCGTCCTTGAGATAGGAACCGGCTCCGGATTTCAGACAGCGCTCCTGGCCTCGCTCGTGCGGGAGGTGTATTCGATCGAGGTCGTGCCGGAACTCGCGACCCTCGTCCACGACAGGCTCGTCGCTCTTGGGATCGACAACGTCGAACTGCGAATCGGTGACGGCAGTCTGGGCTGGGAAGAGCGAGCACCGTTCGACGCGATCTTCGTCGGAGCCGCGGCCCCGGCCGTCCCCGACTCGCTTCGCAAACAGTTGGCCGACGGCGGCCGGTTGCTGATCCCGATCGGAGCTGAGACCGGACAAAGGCTGCTGCTGATCGAACGGAGTGGCGAGAGCTGGCAGGAGAACACGGTGGAGAGCGCGCGCTTCGTGCCGCTCGTCGGAGAGGAGGGCTGGTGATTCATCCGGGGCAGGGGAGTGCGGCTCCCGACCGGGATGCCGGGACTGGACAGCCAGGGGCTGAATCGCAGGACATTCAGGCCGTCGAGCAGCCGATGAACTCGGGTGGGGGTCCACTCCATCGACTGTATCACTGGGTGCTCGGCTGGGCTGATCGGCCCGGAGGGACCTGGGCGCTGTTCGGCATCGCGTTTGCCGAGTCGTCGTTCTTTCCGATCCCCCCTGACGTTTTGCTGATTCCCCTGGCGCTTGGCAATGTGCGCCGCTCCCTGTGGTTCGCCCTGGTGTGCACGGCCGGATCAGTGGCTGGTGCCATGCTGGGCTACTTCATCGGCAGCTCGCTGTTCGCATCGATCGGCCAACCGATCATCGAACTGTATGACGGAATGGAGCACTACAACGAGCTCGGGCGGCTGTTCGACGAAAACCTGCTCGTAACGCTGGGCACCGCAGGCTTTACTCCGATCCCGTTCAAAGTCTTCACGATTGCCGCCGGGGCGTTCGGCGTTTCGTTTCCGGCCTTCGTAGGCATCTCCGCGGTGAGCCGGGGAGCCCGGTTCTTCCTCGTTGCCGGCCTGATCCGCCTGTTCGGTGAGCCCATCCGCATGTTCATCGAGAAGTACTTCAACTTGCTCACGATCATTTTCGTGATCCTCCTGGTTCTCGGGTTCGTATTCATATCCGTCCTGTTCTGACCCGGTTCGTTGACGCGCCACTGTCCGGGACCGTAGGTTGGAGAGTTTCTGTCCGGACGGACACCCGGCTCTGATCAGGTTCCGGCCCGTCAACTGATTACTTCTGCGACACTTAAGAGAAACGGTTCACCTGGAATGGCAAAGTCGATCGCCACGAAAGCCAAGAAGGAACAGGTCAATACCGAAGACCGCGTGATGGAAGGGGTCGTAACGGTAGCCGCGTGGGGCGACCGGAACCGGCGCCTGGTCACCCTCGGGACCGTGGCCCTGGTCGCCCTTCTTCTCGCCGGCTGGGCATACGCGGATTATCGAGGGAAGATGACCGAGCGTGCGGCCGTCCGGCTGGACGAGATCCGCATGACGTCCGCCGCCGGGGCGCCTCCGCAGCAGGTTCAGGCAGAACTGTCGGACTTCATCGCCCAATTCGGAGCCACGCCGTTCGCCGGAGAGGCACGCCTGTACCTGGCGCAGCTCGAACTCCGCGAGGACAACCTGGAGGCGGCGATCAGTACGCTGAAGCCGGCCGCCGACCTGAGCACGGGAACGCCCGTGGCGTTCCGGGCGGCGAGTTCGATTGCGGCTGCTGAGGAGATGGCAGGCAGGCCCGATGAGGCGATCCAGTGGCACGAGAGAATCGCCGCTGAGGCGCAGTTGGACTTCCAGCGTAGCGACGCGTTGGCCCAGCAGGCACGAATTCACGCACAGGAGGGCCGACTGGACAGGTCCGAGGACCTCTACCGACAACTGCTGGACGACGAACTGGAGCCGGGTGACGACCAGGCTTCGGTGTGGGCGCTCAGACTGGGCGAGATCGAGGCGCTGCGTACGGCCGGTGGGACGTTCCCGACGGCGCCGCCAGCCTTCACGCCCCCCGTAGTTACTCCAGAAGACCCGGCGCCAGAAGGCGATACTCCCGGGGGAGACTGAACTGTCCGGCGCTGGTTAGGGGTGGGAGCCGGTGAATATTCGCCCCGACCAGTAAAGGGCGCATAAGATATATTATGTTAAGTTGGCTATGCCTGTCCCATTCCTTCGCCAGGGATCCGTCCCCTCCCGCCATCTATCCCATGTTCAGTTGATCAAAGTCGCCCGAACAACGACCTGAACCTCAGCGACCACACCCGCCAGATCGCCTCACGCATGATCGCGCCTGACATCTTGCTCTGACCTTCCGCCCGGTCAGTGAACACGATCGGCACTTCTCCCAGCCGGAATCCCTTCTTCCACGCCCGGTAGTCCATCTCGATCTGGAACGTGTATCCCGTGCTTCCGACCCTGTCGAAGTCGATCGCTTCGAGCACCTCGCGCCGGAAGCACTTGAACCCGCTCGTCGCGTCCTTGAGCGGCAGCCCGGTTACCCAATGCGCGTACTTGTTCGCATACCACGACAGGAGCAGACGGCTCATGGGCCAGTTGATCACGTTTACTCCCTGCACGTACCGTGAACCGATCGCCAGGTCGACCTCCCCCGACGCGGCGTCGAGGAGTTTCGGAAGGTACTTCGGATCATGGGAAAAGTCGGCGTCCATCTCGATCAACCACTCGTAGCCCCGCGCGAGGCCCCAGTCGAAACCGGTCAGATATGCAGACCCGAGCCCCAGCTTTCCTTCCCTGTGCAGCACCGACACGCGCGGCATCTCCGCCACGATTCGATCCGCGATCTCGCCCGTTCCATCCGGAGATGCATCGTCCACGATCAGGATGTCGATCCGCTCGTCCGCGCCGAGGATGAGCGGAACGACCCCCTCTAGATTGCGCGCCTCGTTGTAGGTCGGCAGAACGACGAGCGCCCGGCCGGCACCACCCGGTTCGTGCTCAGTCACGATTTCCTCGGTTCCGATATCGCTCAAGCCTCACCTCACTCCGCATTGCCATCCCGCCCCACGGATTCATCCGCAACGATGGACTCTCCACTTGCCGCGCTCCATCCCCATACGATGCTGACTCCCAGCAACTCGCTCGCCGTGGCCCAGAGTCTCGCGAGAATCGCGACGGCCGCTCCCACCGATACCGGCACGCCGGCCGTTGCCGCCAGCAGCGCCGCCATCGCCCCTTCCCGGACTACCAGGCCTCCGGGAGCGAACAATACCACGTACCCTGCTACGTAGGCCGCCGAATAGACACCGGCCATCGTCAGCGGGCCGGGATCAGCCGACCCCCCCGCGCCCCGCCACACGCACCACAGCCCGAGCCCGTTAACCAGCCAGGCAGCCACGAGTCCCGTTGCAGCCGCCCACAGCGACCCGCGGCCGGGAGGCCTCTCCGGCGGGGATTCGTCGAACCGGCGGGCAAGTACGCTCGAGATCCGACTCGCGATCGATGGCTGCAGCAGCACCAGGAGCAGCACTGCGAGCAGAATGATCGTCGGGATCAGCGCTCCGTCCGCAAGGAACAGTGATCCCAGCGTAGCTGC
>JAENXO010000064.1 GCA_016649455.1 Gemmatimonadota bacterium
CCACGGACGCCGGGACTGGGCGTCGAGACCCGTGACTCCGTAGTTCCCGATCATCGGCGCCGTCATCACCACGATCTGGCCGGCGAATGACGGATCCGTGAGGACTTCCTGGTAGCCGGTGAGGTTCGTCGTGAACACGATTTCTCCGACACCTGCTGTTCTGCCGCCCGCCAGCGTTCCGGGAAACCGACGACCATCCTCGAGCAGGAGCGCTCCATCGTACACTTGCGTCAGCGGCACGGGCTCAGTCCCTTCAGGCTCCAACGTGCAAACGGAACTACCCCGCGGGGCGCCCCTTGAACCAGAAAACGGTGTATATCTACGCGGACGAGTCCTGCCTGGGCAACCAGTTCCGTGACCGTGCCCGTCCAGGAGCCGCAGCCGGTCTGATCGAGCAATTCGACGAGCGGCGTGGCTGGCACCGGCGCGACTACGCTCTGTTCGAGCCCGACACTACGAACAACCGGATGGCACTCCTGTCTGCGATCGCCGGCCTCTCCAGCCTCAATCGCCCGTGTACCGTCGTGTTTACCTCGGACAGCCAGTATCTCGTGCGCGGCATGACCGAATGGGTGCACGGATGGGCCCGGAAGGGCTGGAAGCGCAAGGGAGGTCCGATCGAGAACCTCGCTCTGTGGCGCCTGCTGGTCGACGAGGCTCGACGACACCGGATAGAATGGAGCTGGGTCAAGGGACACGCCGAGCACCCGAAGAACGAGTACGCCAACGAACTGGCGACCAGTACCGCCAGCAGTGGAAAGTCATTCGACGGTCTCGTTCCGTCAGGCTTCGAGGCATGGATCGCCGCCCAGCAGGACAAAGGCCGATTCCCGGAATTCTTCGACCTTCCGCACGACAAGCCTTTCAGCCCGGCAGACCCGCCTCCCGGATGAACGACGGGCCGTCCCCGAGGAGACGGCCCGCTACCAGCCTCTCGCGGTTCCGGGGTACCCGGCTCAGTTCGAGCCGCCCTCCCCCTCTTCCGGCGGAGGCGCGTCGACGGGAGCCGGCTGCTCTGCATCACCAGCCGCCGCATCGTCCTGCAGCATGGACGGCGGCGCTTCGCCCTCCGAGTCCAGCACCGAAGTCGGCGCGGCGGTCGGCGACTGGAATTCAGATCTCAGGATCGACTCGGCCGGGCCCGTGGTGCGGGCCGATATGATCGCCAGGAGCAGCGAGAGGGCCAGGAATAGTCCTCCACTGATCCAGGTCGCGCGCGTAAGCACGTTTGCCGCCTGGCGGCCGCCCATGATCGAGTCGGTCGAAGAAGAGGCGCCGCCGAACTCGGCCGCGAGCCCTCCCCCCTTGCCCGACTGCAGCAGGACGATCGCGATCAGGAACAGCGACAGCAGACTGATCAGAACGACTAGTAAGGTGAACATCTGTCCTCGGTTTCTGGTGTAAATACGCTGCGGGCCTCTCGGCCCGCAGCAGGCCAGAAGCTAGTGTTTCCGCCCGGGGTCGTCAACGCGCTCCGAGTGAACAGGCGCAGATCGACGCGAATGTCTCGGGGTCCAGGCTCGCTCCCCCCACGAGAACCCCATCCACACCCGGTACGGCCATCAGCTGTTCGATGTTCCCCGGCTTGACGCTTCCACCGTAAAGGATCACGGCGGAATCAGCGAGCTCTCCACCGCCGCCTCCCCGGATCGCCTCTCTCACGATCTCGTGGGCCTCGCCCGCGTCATCCGGAGACGCCGTCAGTCCGGTACCGATCGCCCACACCGGCTCGTACGCCCAGGTCAACGGCTCGCCGTCCACCGAGGCGAGAACCGCGCGGATCTGTCGTTCGAGTACCTCCGACAGCATTCCTGCTTCCCGCTCCTCCAGCGTCTCGCCGATACACACGATCGGCTTCAGTCCCGAATCCAGGATCCGGCAGACCTTGGCACTCACGAGGGCGTCGTCATCACCGAATTCCCGGCGACGCTCGGAGTGACCGGCGAGTGCCCAGGTCAGCCCCACCTGCGCCGCCATGAGTGCCGAAATGGCTCCCGTATGGGCTCCATCGACTTCTTCGTGCACGTCCTGGATTCCGGCTTCCAGGTCCGGTCGCTGCTCCGTGGCCCGGACGAATGCCTCGAGGCTGATCGCCGGAGGAAAGAACGCGACTCTCCTGTCCGGGTGGGCGGCATACAGAGACGAGAAGCTGCCGGCGAATTCCTCGGCTTCCAGCGGCCCCTTGAACATCTTCCAGTTCGCCGCGAACAGCGGCTTCGCCCGTGCAGTCATATTCCGATCCTGTCGAGAGCGTCGAGCCCGGGTAGCGAGCCCTTCGCCAGATATTCGAGCGCCGCGCCTCCTCCGGTCGATACATGCGACACCGCCCCGGCGAGACCCGCCTGCCGGATCGCACTGGCCGAGTCTCCTCCACCGACGACGGTGAACGCCCCCTCGGCCGTCGCTTCGGCCGCCGCGCGGGCCATTCGCACCGTCCCCGAGTCGAATCCGGGAACCTCGAACAACCCCATCGGTCCGTTCCAGAAGAACGTTCGGCTTTCGCCTATCGCGTGAGCGAAGGTCTCCCGCGTCCTGGGCCCGATGTCGAATGCCGCCCGATCGGCCGGGATGGAGTCGACCGCCACGATCGACGAGAGTGCCGCATCCGGCTCCCCGGCGTCTGCCACCACGACATCAGTGGGAAGGCTGAGTCGATGCTCGGGACGAGCCAGGAAACCGGCTGCCACATCCAGCGCATCTTCCTCTACCAGGGAGGCGCCTGTGCCGAGGCCAGAAGCCCGGATGAACGTGTTCGCCATCGCACCACCGATGAGCACGGCATCCGCACGATCCAGGAATGCCTCGATCAACGGGATCTTGTCGGAGATCTTCGCGCCCCCGAACGCCACGACGAACGGGCGCTCCCGCGGATTCCGCAGCTCGGCGAACGCCATGAGCTCTGACTCGACCAGGAACCCGGCCACGGCCGGGCTCAGGAGATCCGCGACTCCGACGACCGACGAGTGTTCCCGGTGCGTACTGCCGAACGCATCGTTCACGAACAGATCTCCGAGACGAGCCAGGCGCCTGGAAAGTTCCGGGTCGTTAGCCGTTTCCCCCGGCAGGAAGCGGGTGTTCTCAAGCAGCAGAACATCCCCCTCCTCCAGCTGCCGGGTCGCTTCGACGGCCGCGTCCGTGTCGGTTTCCGCCATGAACTGCACCGGTGCTCCAAGCAGCCGCTCGAGAACCGGAGCGAGAGGGGCAAGCGAATACCGAGGTACGACCTCACCCTTCGGACGGCCGAGGTGCGATACGAGCACAGGCCTCGCTCCGTGCTCGAGCAGGTACCGGAGCGTCGGCAGACTCGCCTCGATCCGGTTCGCGTCGCGCACCGTACCGTCCTCATCCATCGGGACGTTGTAATCCACGCGGACGAGCACCCGCTTGCCACGGAGCTCGGCCGGATCCAGGTCCCGCAAGGTCTTCGGTCGCATCATCTCTCCGGGATCAGAGGCGCTCGCCGATCCGTCGCGCGAGATCCACGCAGCGGCTCGAGTAGCCCCACTCGTTATCGTACCAGGAGATCACCTTGACCAGCGTTCCTTCGACCACAGCCGTGCTCAGGGCGTCGACGATCGAGCTCCTCGGGTCACCGACATAGTCGATCGATACCAGCGGCGATTCCTCGTATCCGAGAATGCCGGCCAGGGCTCCTTCGGAAGCGGCGCGCATCGCGGCGTTCACTTCCTCTACGGTGGTCGAGCGCTCGACGGTCGCCACCAGGTCGACGATCGACACGTTCGGAGTCGGCACGCGCATCGCCATCCCGTCGATTTTTCCCTTCACGGCCGGGATCACCAGCCCGGTGGCCTTCGCCGCACCCGTGGACGTGGGGATGATTGACATCGCGGCCGCCCGCGCGCGCCGCAGGTCCTTGTGCGGAAGGTCCAGGATGGACTGGTCGTTGGTGTAGCTGTGTATGGTCGTCATCAATCCATTCTTGAACCCGAACTCATCCAACAGGACTTTCACCACCGGTGCCACGCAGTTCGTCGTGCAGGACGCGTTGGAGATGATGTTCTGGGTGGCCGGGTCGTACTTGTCGTCGTTCACCCCAAGCACCAGGGTGATGTCCGGATCGACGGCCGGAGCCGTGATGATCACTTTCTTCGCGCCGGCGTCCAGGTGCTTCTGGGCATCCGGCCGCTTGCGGAACAGGCCGGTGGCCTCGAACACGATGTCGACATCGAGATCCGCCCATGGCAGATTCGCCGGGTCCCGCTCAGACAGCACGGTGAAGCGCTCGCCATCGATGACCAGATCGTTGCCATCGACGTCCACCTCGCCATCAAACTTCCCGTGCACCGAGTCGTACTTGAACAGGTGGCCGAGGGTCTTCGCGTCCGTCAGGTCATTGATGGCGACGAGGTCGAGGTCGCCCATACCGCCCTGCAGAGCCGAGCGGAGAATGTTCCGGCCGATCCGGCCGAATCCGTTGATCGCGATCTTCACCGACATATTTCCTTCTCCTCGATTCTGAGGGGTCTGACGTGTACGGCCGGGGCCCATGCGCCACCGGTGAACCAGTACCTTGCAGGGGAAACGGGCCGCGGACAAGCCCTCTCAGAGTCAGACTCCAGGAACCCTGGGCGGGGTCCGCGCGAAGCTTACGGCGCCAGCACACCTGAAACCCGCCGCTCCGAGGGCGGCGGCGCACGCACCGGCAGTGGCGCCAGTCGTTATCACATCATCCACGATTACGATCGGAAGCTCCGCCAGTTCGTGTGTCGTGCCGGCCCCGGCGAGGAACGATGGGGCGACACGAAACGCTCCCTGTACGTTCAAGGCTCGATCCGCACGCCCCGACCGGACCTGCCGCCGGCCCTGCCGCCCCCGGATCAGCACCGCCAGGCATGGCCAGCCGAGCTCGCCCGCCAGCGCCTCGGCGAGGAGCCCGGCCTGATTGTATCCACGCTCACGCAGTCGGGCCGGGGCAAGGGGAACCGGCACCAGCAGCGCGGGCCCGGGAGCGAGGCGCCGGGCAACCGGCGCCATCAGCTCTCCCATCCGCGCCGCGAGCGTCGTCCAGCCCCGGTACTTCAGACCGTGCACCAGGGACTCCGCCGGTGGTTCGTGCAGGAACGCGGACTCCGTCCGGCGAAGCTGCTCGGGCCACGGCTCACATTCGCCGCACCTGTCGGGAGAAGCGAGGTCCGGGAGCCGGGTGAATCCGCACCTCGGACACCTGGGAAGCGGAATCAGCGGCAGGCGGGTCTCGCACGCACCGCATACCGGCGCCCCGCCGGCCTCCACGGTCACTCCACACGCGGCGCACACCGGGGGCAGCAGGAGATCGAATACGGTGGCGGCCAGCCTTACCGGATGGACCCGGATCATCGCACGGCGCCCTGCAGCGATTCCCACATCGCGTTCCGCACGGCGGGCGGCATCGGTCGGGCGAGCCAGCGCTCGAGCGACAGAATTCCCTGCTCGAGCAGAACGGCGAGGCCGTCACTGGCCCACGCGCCACGCTCGCGCGCATGCCTGGTCCATCGGGTCTCGCCCGGCGTGTAGACGAGATCGAGCGCGTACGCCGGCGGGGTAGCTCCGATTTCGAGCGGAAGCGGGTCGGCCGGGTCGAGGCCGAGCGGGGTCGCCTGGATCACAAGGTCAAATGCACCAGGCTCGATCGGAGTCGGCGCGACCGAAATGGACGCCCGACCGACCGGATCCAGTTGTTCGACGACGGCAGCGGCGCGATCCGGGCTCCGGCTGTGGACGGAAATGCCGGCAGCTCCGGCACGAGCGGACGCGACGACCGCGGCGCGCGCCGCGCCGCCCGCTCCCAGGACTAGCACCGAGGATCCGGCGGGCTGGAAGCCCGGCGTTGATTGCAGAACTGCGAGAATCCCGCCCACGTCAGTGTTGTCTCCCTGCAGCCTGCCGACTTCGTCGGACCAGAAGCAGTTGCAGGCCCCGGTGAGCAGGACGTCGTCCGACGCAGTGTCGAGCGAAGAGGCCGCCGTCTGCTTGTGAGGTACCGTGACGTTGCCACCCCCGGAGCGCCCCAGCTCTTCCATCGCGGACCGGACGTCCCCGGGTCGATCCGTCGGCACCCGGACCAGCCTGTACTCCGCTTCCACTCCGAGCTCACGAAACGCGGCCTCGTGCATCGCCGGCGACAGTGAATGCCGTACCGGATCACCGACGAGACCAAAGATCTTCACGTGTCCCGCGCCCCCGCAGTCGAGGGTTCGTCAGGCCCGCGCCCCAGTTCATGGAACAGCGCGTCCACGCACTCCTCCAGGACCTCCCAGGTCGCCTCGTAGGTTTCGATACTGGCGCCGAACGGGTCCGGAACATCGCGGCCGTGAAGCGGATGCGTGACCGCCAGAAACTCCGTCGCGAGTATGACCGGAGCCGTCGGAGCGAGGCGGGACACGAGATCCGAGTGACGTCGCGTCATCGTGATCACGAGATCCGAGCTGGCGATCTGCTCCGAGGTGAGGGCCCGTGCGCGGTGACTGGACAGATCGAGCCCTCGACCGACAGCGACGCTGAGCGCCTGCTCAGAGGCAGCGGATCCGCTTTCCGCCGCCGTGCCCGCCGAACTCACGCTGAGGCCGGTGAAGCCTCCTGCCTCCGCCCGCTGTCTCGTCTGTATCTCAGCCATCGGGCTGCGGCACGTGTTGCCCGTGCACACGAACAGCACACTCCGTGCAGTCACCGGTACCCCCTTTCCTCAGTCCAACTTCCGCCCGAGAACCCGCTCCAGCGCCGACCTCTCGACGGCCCCCTCCCTCAACAGGCGGAGCTCTCCGCCCCTGAGCGAGAGGAGCGTGGACGGTGGCGGACCCGCCAGGTCTCCCGCCGCGACGAACAACAGAGGTCTGCCCGGATCAGGCATCGCGCCCAGGGTGGCTCGTGCTTCGTCGAGCGTGCAAGCGGGTGGCGCCCCGCTCGGATTCAGACTCGTCGAGCCGAGCGTACCGTCCCACCGCGACAGAATCGCCCGGGTGGCCGGATGCGATTCGGCCCGAACCGCCAGGCCCGAGGCGGATTCGTCATCCAGCACCAGGGTTAGAGGACCCGGCCAGAAGGCCTCTGCCAGGACACTGGCGACTTCCGGCCACACGACGGTCGGAAACACCCGCCTGAGCCTGGCGGAATCAGATACGAGGCGGAGGATCGGAATCCCCGAGGCTCGGCCCTTCAGCCGGGAGACGACTCGGTCGAATTCCGGGTCGCCCGCACCGAGGCCGTACACCGATGTCGTGGGGTGAGCCAGCAGCGCTCCCGCCGCCAGGCCCGCGCGTGCACGTTCCGCCCATTCCTTGGTGAGGGCGGTGGAATCGAGCTCGATGAACCGCGCCATCGTTCAGCTCGTCTCTACACCGGGAGGTTCGATACCGGCGGCTTCGAGATCACCGCTTCCCACGAGCCACTCGGCCAGGGCCAGGTCCGCTCCGGTCGTGACTTTCAGGTTCAGCGGATCACCATCCACGACGCGTACCGGAATGCCGGCCGTCTCCGCAAGAAACGCGTCGTCCGTTGCCTCGGCGTCGTCACGGGCAGCTTGCTCGTGGAGCTCGCGGAGCAGAGACAGCGGAAATCCCTGCGGGGTCTGCACCGCACGCAGCCGGGCCCGGTCGAGAGTGGAGAGCACTCTGCCTCCCTCCCCCACCAGCTTCACGGTATCGGTGAGCGGCAGGCCGGGGATCGCCGGACAGTCCCGGCAGGCTTCCAATACACGACCGATCAATTTCGCCGACAGGAAGGGGCGGGCGCCGTCATGGACGAGCACGGTCCCGTGACCGCCGGACAGGCCGGCGATTCCGAGGCCGACGGAGTCCCGGCGCGTGGGGCCACCCTCGACCACGACGTCACACAGCCCGACGAGCCAGTCAGGCGGAGCCGCCGCGATATCTGCCGGAACGACGACCACGAGCTCGGAAATATCGGAATGTCGCGATAGTGCGTGACAACTCCAGGCCAGAAGCGGGACCTTACCCAGCTTCCGGAACTGCTTGGGCTCCCCGCCGAGGCGACGACCGGACCCTGCTGCGACGACAACGGCGCCTGCGCTCACGGCTCCTCCGCGAGTTGCAGGGCTTCGGACACGGTGTCGGCGAACCTGGCGCCAGGAAGGCGACCCAGTGAGGATTCGAGACTTCTCGACAGAACGACTGTCTTCAACCCGGCCCTGGCCGCCGCACTCATTCGAGCCTCTACATGGGAAACCGCACGCAGCTCACCGCCGAGCCCGAGTTCTGCCACGAATGCCATTCCTGCCGGGAGCGGACGATCGAGGCGGGCCGAGGCGAGCGCTGCGGCAACCGCCAGGTCGGCTGCCGGATCCGTCAGCCGGAGCCCTCCGATGACACTGAGGAACACGTCGGTGTCGCCGAAATCGAGTCCCGCTCGCCGTCCCAGGACCGCCAGGATGATGTTCAGTCGGCGGGCCGGAAACCCGGTAGCGATCCGCTGCGGTGAAGCGTAGCGCGACCTCACCGTCAGCGCCTGGATTTCAGCGGGAAGCGGACGTGTTCCATGCAACGGCACCGCGATTGCCGAACCGCTGACACTCTCCGGACGATCCTCGAGGAACAGGGAGGTCGGATCCGCCACCGGCTCGAGGCCGCTCTCCGTCATCCTGAAAACCGCGAGCTCGTCCACGCTGCCGAACCTGTTCTTGCTCCCACGCAGGATCCTGTACTCGCCCGAGCGCTGTCCCTCGAAGTGCAGCACCACATCCACCAGGTGTTCGAGGGTGCGAGGGCCGGCCAGCGCGCCACCCTTCGTCACGTGACCCACCAGCACCGTCGCCACTCCGGTCGTCTTCGCGAACGACTGCAATGACGCGGAGCAGGCCCGCACCTGCGTGACCGTCCCGGGTGCAGACGCTGCGTCTTCACTCACCACCGTCTGAATGGAGTCGACGCACAGAAGATCCGGCTTCTCCGCCCCGGCCGCTGCGAGGATCTCTTCCAACCGATCGGTCGCCAGGAAACGGACTCCAGCGGATTCCGCGCCCAGACGCTCGGCGCGGAGCCCGATCTGCTGTCTCGATTCCTCCCCGGATACATACAGGACTTTCGCGCCGGCCGAATGCGCGCGACCCGCGGCCTGCAGCAGGAGAGTGGACTTCCCGATTCCCGGCGCCCCGCCGAGCAGCAGAATGGAGCCCGGGACGAGTCCTCCGCCGAGGACTCGATCGATGTCACCGAGATTGAGAGCCATTCGAGCGGAAACGCCGTCCGCAAAGTTCCCATCTCCGAGAGTCGACACCTCCGGCGGGGCCGGGGACGACGAGCCGGCGCGGAATCCACCGCGGCCCTTACCCGGGGATGCCGGGGCCTCGACGAGGGAATTCCACGCTCCGCACGCCGGACAGCGGCCCTCCCAGCGAAGTGACTCGCCGCCACACTCGCGACAGAAGAAGGCAGTCCGTGATTTCAGTTCCCTGACCCCCGCGGCGCGAGCGATTCGAACAGCGTATACGTCTTGTGGAAGTAAAGCCTGATAGTGCCCGTCGG
>JAENXO010000310.1 GCA_016649455.1 Gemmatimonadota bacterium
CGGGGCCGGCAGGTTCTGAATCACCGCCACACGCGAACAGGGTAACCGCCATCGCAGGCACAAGCCATCGGACTTTCAGCATTGTGCATCTACCCGACTGAACGAGACACGACCGGCAATCGATAGATAATAGACGAGCAGAACGCGAGCCAGGATACCAGAAGTCCCTCGCGAGCGGAAATGTCTGGACAGGCAATAGCCGGTAACTGGATAGCATACAAATGATTGTGGGTCTCGAACCCGGATAGTGGTTCGTGGGTTTCGCCGCCGGAGTTACCGCGTCGCTGCCGGATGAGAATGTCGGACTCCGAACAATCTTCAGATTCACTGCCCGGCCGGGGCCTACGGAGATGGCCGTCTTCCCTGCAGTTCGGCGCGACAGCCAGGCCAACTTCCAGGTCGCCTACGCGCTTCTGTGCGGTTTCGTAAGATACTCGGACCTCCGGGGCGATGGTTCGAGGGCCGATACGATCGAGTCCATCGTCACGACTTCCCTGGATGCGATTCTCGCCTACCGTCGCAGCTTCGAAGGGCAGCCCGTGATTCAGTACTCCTCACTCCGGCCCGACTGGCCGAACGGCGTGGATACGACGTGTGCGGCCCACTACCAGGGCATGCAGTTCAACGGCGACGGAGTACCGGACGACACGACCGCGTTTGGAGGAAAGGACCTCAACGGTCTGTTTGTCGGCGTGCTCGGCTGGGCCTTCGATAAGACCGGCGATTCGACGTATTGGTACATGGCCGACTCGCTCACGGGCGCCATGCTGGACATGACCTCCTGGTACGGCTATTCCGGGAAAGCATACAATCAGAGTTTCTGGCAGAGTCAGAGGGCATTGTACTGGCTGAACGGAGGTCCGTAAGCAGCAAGGTGCTGTCCTCACCCCGGTACATGGTGACCGGAGACGCGCCCGGTAGATGAACCATGGAGAGTCGCATGCGGAGCCCCACGAGTGACCCGAGTCGATCAACAGGCGGCGTTCTCCTGGCCCTCTGCGTGCTGGTACCCCCCCTGGTCGCTCCTCCGCCGGCCGGGGCCCAGGACGAAGTGACCTACGTCGAGGAGACGGATCCCCTCGTCCGGCAGAAGCTCGAGAAATGGCAGGACCTCAAGCTCGGCCTGCTCATCCACTGGGGGCCATACAGCCAGTGGGGTATCGTCGAATCGTGGTCCCTCTGCTCAGAGGACGTGGGGTGGTGTCAGCGCTCCATGGACGATTACGACGAGTACAAGAAGGCTTACGAAGCGCTTCAGACCACGTTCAATCCGACGGAGTTCGATCCCGGGCGGTGGGCCCGGGCCGCCCGGGCGGCCGGCATGAAGTACGTGGTGTTCACGACGAAGCACCACGACGGCTTCTCCATGTTCGATACCCGTCTCACCGACTACAGGATCACGGCCCCCACCACGCCATTCAGCGCGGACCCGCGGGCCGACGTGACGGAGGGGATCTTTGACGCCTTCCGACAGGAGGGCTTCATGATCGGCGTGTACTTTTCCAAGCCCGACTGGCACAGTCCTGACTACTGGTGGCCTTACTTCGCCACCCCGGATCGCAACCCCAACTACGACATCGAGAAGTATCCCGAGCGGTGGCAGCGGTTCGTGGACTTCACCCACGGGCAGATCGACGAGCTGATGAGCGACTACGGCCCGGTGGATATCCTCTGGCTCGACGGCGGGTGGGTCCAGCGCCTGACCCCCGAGGAGGTGAGGGCCTACCTGAGCAGTCCCGACAACTCGCAGCTTCGTGTCCAGAGCCAGGACATCGACCTGCCGCGCCTCGTGGAGAATGCCCGGGCGAAGCAGCCGGGTCTGATCGTCGTGGACCGGGCCGTGCCCGGGCCCTACCAGAACTACCTGACGCCGGAAGCTCGCGTCCCCGACGAAGTCATCCCGTACCCATGGGAAGTGCCGATGCCCATGGCCACGAGCTGGTCGTTCAAGCCGGACGACACGTACAAGTCGCCCCGGAACCTGGTCCACATGCTGGCCGACGTCGTCTCCAGGGGCGGAAACCTCCTTCTGAACATCGGACCCGGACCCGACGGCAGGTGGCACGATGCCGCCTACGGCCGCCTCGTGGAGCTGGGGGCGTGGATGGACGTCAACGGCGAAGCGATATATGGGACCCGGGCTCTATCGCCGTACCAGGAAGGCAAAGTCCGTCTGACCCAACGGGCGGACGGAACGGCCTTCATGATCTACCTGGCCGATGAGGGAGAAGAGCGGCTACCCGCGGTCGTGTCCATGACAGAGCTGCAGCCCGCCAACGGCGCGACGATCTCACTTCTGGGCAGAGCCGAGGATCTGCCGTGGAAGAGGACAGGCACAGGTTTCATAGTAGAAGTGCCGGAGTCTCAACGCAGCCGACCCCCGAGCGATGATGCCTGGGTATTCAGAATTTCCGCCATCGAGCGGGCAGGTGTGGAAGCCCATTGAAAGCGGAGGGGGTGGGATTCGCGGTCGAGCTGTGCAGCTGCGAGACCCTTTTTGCAGCGCAGCTGCGAAAAGCACCCGCATGTCCTTGCGGACGCCGGTTTTCAAGGTCGATTGGAGTTGTCCGTCTAAGTCCCTGTAAGTCCGTATACGCGGGTAACAGTTCGGGTAACACGAGCGAGCGGACGTGCGCGACCCACGACCCGCTCAGTTACTGCGGCAGCGTCACCTCGAACTCGATTGCAGCCAGCTGCTCGGGCGACTTACCGATGCTCTCCAGGAACGGCAACCAGCGCGGGTCGTCGTGGATGTTGGCGAATAGGACATCGACCGCGATTTCCGACAGGCCCGGGTCGTGGTACTGCACCGCCTTGTCCAACCACTCGAAGGCGCGATCGGCCTCACCCCGGTACGCCAGCACGTACGCGATGTTGTAGGCTGCTACTCCTTCGTTCTTCTCGATCAACTCCGCCAGCACGGCATCGGATTCGGCTGTCTGTCCGAGCGCGTGGTAGGCCATCACCAAACCGATCAGGCGGTAGCCTTCGTCCGCCTCCTCGGCAAAGGCAGCCAGCGCCGCCTCCGGCTCGTCCTTGAGAAGGAGCGCCACTCCCATGACGTAGTGCGCACCGATACTCCCCGGGCTCAGTGTCAGCGCGGTGCGGTACGACGCGATGGACTCATCCAAGCGGCCGGCCAACATGTAGAAAAGGCCAAGCCAAACATGGCCGCCGGAGCTCACCGGGTCGCGGGCAACTGCGTATTCGTAGAGCGCGATGGCCTCGTCCAAGCGGCCGAGGCCCCCGGCCAAGAGGGCGGCACGGCGGAGGATGCCGGGGTTGGTCGGCGCCAGCGCCAGCGCACGCTCAAGATGCCTCGCCGCGGCGGCCAGATCGTTGTCGTAAGCCCTCGCGATCCCGCTAAGGGTGGCGTAGGCCGGTGCATGTTCCGGGTCGATCGCAAGAGCCTTGTTCGCCGCCTCGCGGGCCAGCTCGAAGCCCTCGTCTATCGGCAGCAGGCCGGAGGCCGCCCGGCCGCTGTAGTTGTTGGCCAGCCCCGCCCAGGCCGAGGCGTAGTCGGGATCGATCTCTAGCGCCCGCTCATACAGCGCGTTGGACTGCTCGACGCTCTCGGCAGTGAACTGGCGGCCCAGCTGCCGCGCCTGCAGGTACAGCGCATAGGCCTCGGGATCGGTCTCCTCGACCCTTGGCGCTGCTCCCAGCAGCGTGACCTTCAGCTGTTCCGCTACATCCGAGGCGATCTCGTCCTGGATGGCGAAGATGTCATCCAGCATGCGGTCCCAGGTCTCCGACCACACGTGATACCCGTCATCGGCCCGGATCAACTGCGCGGTGATGCGCACCTCGTTGCCAGCCTTCCGCACCGAGCCTTCCAGCACGTGGGCCACGTTAAGAAGCCGGGCGATCTCCGGAATCGCCAGATTCTGATCCTTGAAGGAGAACGACGAGGTTCGTGCCGCCACC